>DASVVZ010000550.1:0-7110 GCA_036389875.1 Pyrinomonadaceae bacterium | reverse complement strand
GACGACCGGCTACGAGTTCATGAATCTCTTAAACGGCGTCTTCGTTGACACACGCAACGGGCAGGCTTTCCACGAGCTTTACAGAAACTTCACGGGCGTCTCCGACAGCTTCGGCAGGATTCTGTACGACGCGAAGAAGCTCATCTTGCGCGTCGCCATGTCCAGCGAGCTTCACGTGCTGGCGCGTCGGCTCGACGACATCTCGGAGCAGCACCGCTGGTCGCGCGACTTCACCTTTAACAGTCTTCAGGACGCGCTCGGCGAAGTCATAGCGGCGTTCCCGGTTTACAGAAGCTACATACGGCGCACGCTGACGAGCGTGAGCGCCGACGACAGGCTGCACATCAGGACGGCGATACGCGCGGCCAAGCGGCGCAATCCCGGCATCAACGCCTCGGTCTTCGACTTCATAGAGTCACTACTGCTGCTCCAGGATCCTAAGGGGTTGAGCGAATCCGATCGGGCCGAGCGGCGGAACTTCGCCATGCGCTTTCAACAATTGACCGCGCCCGTCACGGCCAAGGGGCTCGAAGACACCGCCTTCTATCGCTTCTACCCGCTGGCGTCATTAAATGAAGTCGGCGGCGAGCCAGCAATCTTCGGAGTCTCGCTCGAACGCTTTCACGGCCGCAATCTTGAGCGCATGGAGTACTGGGCCGCTGCTCTCTCGGCCACTTCCACGCACGACACCAAGCGCGGCGAAGACGTGCGTGCCAGAATCAACGTCCTCTCGGAGATACCCGAGGAGTGGAATGACTCTATTCACCTCTGGCGCGAGCTGAATCATGACAGGAAGACAAAAGTGGCCGGCGAGCTTGCTCCGGACGGGAACGAGGAATATCTAATCTACCAGACTCTGGTAGGCGCGTGGCCCTTCGCAGAGATGAGCGAGGACGGACACGCGGAGTTCGTCTCTCGCATACAGGATTACATGAACAAGGCCCTGAAGGAGGCCAAGCTTCATACCAGTTGGATCAGCGCGGACGAGGATTACGAGCGGGCCGTGCGCGAATTCATCGCGCGGATTCTTGAAAGCGACGAGCCGAACCAGTTCCTGCGCGAGTTCATGCCGTTTCAGAAGAGGGTGGCGCGAGCCGGGCTCTTCAACTCGCTTTCGCAGACGCTCCTGAAGATAACCGCGCCCGGCGTTCCGGACTTTTACCAGGGCACGGAGGTCTGGAACCTGAGCCTCGTCGACCCGGACAATCGCCGCCCCGTAGATTACGAGCGCCACCGGGAGATTTTAAGCTCGGTCAAGGCGGCGGATGAGAACCCGGCCGCGCTGGTTGAAAAGCTTATGCGAGAGCCGGAAGACGACCGCCTCAAGCTTTACCTGACGCGCCGCGCGCTCAGGTTCCGCATGACCGAGAGCGGGCTTTTCGGCGCAGGGAGCTACGTCCCTCTGCGCGCACTCGGCGCGCGAGCGCGTCACGTCATCTCTTTCGCGCGGAGGCACGACGAGAAAGAGGCGCTCATTATCGCCGGTCGTTTCTTCACAAGGCTATGCGACATCGGAAGGGAGCTGCCGGTCGGAGCCAGAGCCTGGCGCGATACGGTCGTCCTGCTGGGAGACGGCCGGCCGGCCGGCGCAACTTACAGAGACGTTTTGACCGGGAAGAGATTTCGGTCTGTGGATTACAACGGCACGAGCGCGCTGATTCTGCTGGACGTTCTGGCGCAGATGCCCCTCGCGCTGCTTGAGCGCGAGTGATTGAGCCGCACGCTTTATGGATTTTAAGAACAAGGGGGCTTGCCCCGAAGGAAAACCTAATGTCCTCAACACAAATCAGCCACGAGCCCGGAAGCGCCGCCGCCGCGTGGGAGCTTGAGTTCGGCGCGCGCCCGCTTCCAGACGGGAGCACACGGTTTCGCGTCTGGGCTCCGCGCGCAAAGAGCCTCTCGGTGAAAATCTACGGAGACGACGAGCGCACAGTAAAGATGGAGCGCTCGGGCGCAGATGTATTTGAGGCCGTAGCCCCTGAGACCGGCGCGGGCGCCGATTACAGGTACGTCATTGACGGAGAGAACGAGCGGCCCGACCCCGTCTCGCGCTGGCAGCCCGGCGGAGTGCATGGGGCTTCACGCGTAGTTGACCCGCAACGCTTTAACTGGACGGATAAGGACTGGGCGGGCATGCCGCTCGAAGACCTGATTATCTACGAGCTTCACATAGGCACGTTCACCGGCGAAGGGACTTTTCAGTCTGCTATAGAGAAGCTTCCTTACCTGAAGCGTCTGGGCATAACGGCGATTGAGATAATGCCGGTGGCGGAGTTCCCGGGCGGGCGCAACTGGGGATACGACGGCGCTCATCTTTACGCGCCGCAGTCAACCTACGGCGGCCCCGAAGGGCTCAAGGCCCTGGTTGACGCCTGCCACGCGGAAGGCCTGGCCGTGATACTGGACGTGGTTTACAACCACCTCGGGCCGGAGGGGAATTACCTGGGCGAGTACGCGCCCGTCTTCAGCAAGAGCTACCGTACGCCGTGGGGCGATGCCCTGAACTTCGACAGCGCGGAATCCGACGGCGTGCGCCGCTACTTCATAGAGAACGCGCTCTACTGGCTGACGGAGTATCACGTGGACGGGCTGCGGCTGGATGCCATTCACCGCATCATGGATAAAAGCCCGCGTCACATACTGGCCGAGATTGCGGACGAGTTCAGCCGGCAGGCGCGTGCGCTGGGGCGCATGGCGTGGACGATCGCCGAGAGTGATTTGAACGACGTGCGCGTCATCAAGCCTCTGGAGGAAGGCGGCTACGGGTTGAACGCGCAGTGGAGCGACGACTTTCATCACTCGCTTCACGCGATCCTGACGGGAACGCGGCGCGGCTACTTCGCTGACTTCGGGAGAGTGGAGGATCTGGCCAAGGCTATTTCCGAGGGCTTCGTCTACGACGGATGCCGCTCCGAGTTTCGCAAGCGAAGACACGGCACTTCGAGCCGCGAGCGG
This sequence comes from Pyrinomonadaceae bacterium, assembly GCA_036389875.1. Classification (GTDB taxonomy): domain Bacteria; phylum Acidobacteriota; class Blastocatellia; order Pyrinomonadales; family Pyrinomonadaceae; genus JACVRN01. The sequence goes on along the minus strand of DASVVZ010000550.1, from coordinate 4,155 downwards.
CCCGGCGAGCAGTTCGTGGTCTTCATACAGAATCATGATCAGATAGCCAACGGCTACTGGGGAGACCGCCTGGCGGCGCTCGTCTCTCCCGCGCAGCAAAGAGTAGCGGCCGCGCTCTTTCTCCTTGCGCCGAACCTGCCGCTCTTCTTCATGGGGCAGGAGTGGGGAGAGACGGCTCCGTTCCTATACTTCACCAGCCACACGGACGAAAACCTAGCGCGCGACGTGCGCGAAGGGCGCAAGCAAGAGTACGCGTCCTTTCTTGAAGCTGAAGAGATCGGCTCCTCTTCAATGGAGGAAGGCTTCGCCGACCCGCAAGCGATTGAGACCTTTGAGCGCTCCCGGCTCGACTGGTCGCAGACGGAGCAGTCGCTGCACAGAGAAGTCCTCAGTTTCTACCGCGAGCTGCTCAGGCTCAGGCGAGAGCACGCCTGCCTTTCAAACTGCGACAAGCGATTGACCAGCGTGCAGTATGACGAGAGCGAGCGCTGGATTGCGGTCGAGCGCGGCGACGAGTCGGGCGAAGCCGCCCTGCTCGTCTGTAACCTGAGCGCCGACGCGCGCAGCATTCAACTGGAAGTGGGACGCGGGCGCTGGCGTCTGATACTATGGAGCAGCGACGCCCGGTACGGGGGCGAGCCCGAGAACGCGACGCCTCCGCCCGTGCTGCCCGTAGAAGGCGAAGGGGAGATTTTCATTCCGCTTTCGGGCTGGAGCGCGGCTATTTACATGCAGACCAACGAAGAGTAAGGATGAGCAGCCGGCGAATGGAAACCTCTCTCGTCATACACGGTCACTTCTACCAGCCTCCGCGTGAAAATCCCTGGACTGATACGGTCGAGCGCGAGCCGGGCGCCGAGCCTTATCATGACTGGAACGAGCGCATACACTACGAGTGCTATCGCGCCAACGCCTTCGCGCGCATCAGCGACCGCTACAACCGCGTAGAGGCAATCATCAACAACTACGCCCGCATAAACTTTAACTTCGGCCCGACGCTGCTCACCTGGCTTGAGCGCCATCATCCGGAGACCTACGAGCGCATCCTTGAGGCAGACCGCGAGAGCGTGAGGGCCAGAGGCGGCCACGGCAACGCCATCGCGCAAGGATACAATCACGCCATCCTTCCGCTCTGCAACGAGCGAGACCGGCGCACGCAGATCCGCTGGGGGCTGGAAGACTTTCGCTTCCGCTTCAAGCGCGATCCGGAATCCCTGTGGCTGCCTGAGACGGCCTGCGATGACTCTACGCTCGGCGCGCTCATTGACGAAGGGCTCTCTTACGTCATCCTCTCTCCCTTTCAAGCCTCGCGCGTGCGGCCCTTGGGCGGCGCTGAGTGGCGAAATGCCGCGGACGGCAACCTTGATACCAGCATTCCCTATCGCTACTTTCATCGTGACGGCTCCGGGCGCTCGATTGCGGTCTTCTTCTACAACGGCCAGCTTGCGCGCTCCATCGCCTTTGAAGGCGCGCTCGCTTCCAGCCGCGCGCTCGTCGAAAGGTTCGTGCAGGCCGCGCAGGTTGGCGAAGGCAATCTTGTATCCGTAGCGACCGACGGCGAGACCTACGGCCATCACTTCCGCTTCGGTGACAGGGGCCTGGCTTACGCGATTGAGGTTGAAGCCGTGCCTCAGGGCCTCAGCATCACCAACTACGGCGAGTATCTGGAAGAGAACCCGCCCGTGTGGGAGGTGGAGATTAGCAACGGGCCTCTGGGCGAAGGCACATCGTGGAGCTGCTCGCACGGCGTGAGTCGCTGGATGCGTGACTGCGGCTGCACTACGGATTCGACCGAAGGCTGGACTCAGGAGTGGCGCGAGCCCTTGAGAGCTGCGCTCGATTTCCTGCGCGACGAGGCGGCGCGAGAGTTCGAGCAAGAGGGCGGCGCTCTCTTCTTAGACCCCTGGGCGGCGCGCGACGACTACATCAGGCTGATTGTGAGCCGCCACCGCTTCCGCGAAGAGTTTCTCTATCGCCACGCTGGGCGCTGGCTGCAACCGGAAGAGAAGGAGCGCGCTCTCACCTTTCTTGAATTGCAGCGCCACTCTATGCTCATGTACACGAGCTGCGGCTGGTTCTTCTCGGACATCTCGCGCATAGAGGCGATACAGGATTTAGAGTATGCGGGGCGCGTCCTCGACCTCATGGAAGAGCTGGGGCTGGAGAGCCCGCGCGAGCGCTTTCTGGAGATTCTGGCCCGGGCGCAGAGCAACCGTCCCGAGCGCGGGAACGGCGCGGACATCTTCCGCCGCTTCGTAGATGCGGTCAAAGTCTCTCCCGCGGCGATCGCTTCGAGCCACGCCATCTCAAGCCTCGTCAGCCCTGAGCCGGAAGACGGAGAGATGGCGGGCTTCAGGTACAGCCGGGAGGATTTCAGCCGCAGGCAGCACGGGCGATTGAAGCTCGCCACGGGGCGCATGACGCTCGATTCCGTCTGGACGGCCAAGCATTATGATTATGCGTTCGCGGCCATGCACTTCGGAGGCGTGGATTTCCTTTGCGCCCTGCGTGCCTTTCCCGGCGAGGCGGAGTTCCGTTCGGGAGCGGAAAAGCTCTGGAGCAATTTCCGCACGGCCTCTTTGCCGACCATGCTGAGACTGATGCAAACGGAGTTCGGCCCCGAAGAGTTCGGCCTTGAGCACGTTCTGCCCGAAGGGCGGGAGCGCATAGCCGGGATTGTCTTCAAGAATCTGGTCAACCGTTTTACGGACGAGTACGCGATGCTTTACAGGGAGAACCGCCGCCGCATAGAGATGCTGCAACGCGCGGGCTTTGAGTTGCCGCAGGAGCTTCGCGCGGCCGCCGAGTTCACCTTCGGCAAAAGATTCGAGGAAGAGATACGCCGACAGCAGCAGAGCCGCGACCCGGTCGCTTACGCAAAAGCAGTGCAGATTGAGCAGGAGGCAACCAGGCGCGGCTATAAATTCGACCGCTCATCTTCGCGCCCCGTCTTCGAAGAGATGATAGAGGGCGCGGCTCTGCTGGCCGTCACCGAATCCTCGCCCGAGAACATACACTCTGCGCTCGCTCTCATCTCTCTGGCCGAAGCTCTGGGGATAGACGTGAACCTGGACAGGCCGCAGGAAGAGGTCTACGAAGCGCTTGAGAAGGGAATCGTGACTGGAGAAGAGATTGGCGAGCTTGCGCTCAAGGTCGGTTTAGCTTCGAGCGTGCTTGCCAAATCCGAGCCCGACCAATCGCAAGCCTCCTCCGAAGAAGCCATCGTTTGATTGGGTCATGACTGACGGCTTATACTTTTCCTTAATCTGTTATCTTATTGTTGCCATCCTGTTGCCCGCTTGCATTCGGGCTCTTCTCTCACTATCTTTAACGAGTTCATCAATAGAATCACAATTCGAGAGGCGCTGGAGACGGCATGGCCGATACGGGGAAACTCCGTGACGATCCGCTGTGGTACAAGGACGCGGTCTTTTATGAAGTTTACGTGCGAGGGTTTTATGATTCGAACGGCGACGGCATAGGCGATTTTCGCGGGCTGACGGAGAAGCTGGATTATCTGGAATGGCTCGGCGTCGATTGCCTGTGGCTGCTGCCGACCTACGTGTCGCCCTTGAGAGACGGCGGCTATGACATCTCCGACTACTACGCAATCCTGCCGGAGTTCGGCACGCTCGAAGATTTCAAGACTTTCCTGGACGAGGCGCACGCTCGCGGCATACGCGTCATCACGGACCTCGTCATCAATCACACCTCTGACCAGCACCCCTGGTTTCAGGAGGCGCGCTCGTCTCCCAATTCGCCCAAGCGGGACTGGTACGTCTGGAGCGACACGGCCGAGAAATACACCGGCGCTCGCATCATCTTCCTAGACACGGAGCACTCCAACTGGACCTGGGACGACCAGGCGCAAGCCTTCTACTGGCACCGCTTCTTCAGCCACCAGCCGGATTTGAATTACGACAACCCTGAAGTCCATCAGGCCATGCTGGACGTGGTCGGCTTCTGGCTCGAGATGGGCGTGGACGGCTTTCGAGTGGACGCCGTGCCCTACCTCTACGAGCGCGAAGGCACCAACTGCGAGAACCTTGCCGAGACGCACAACTTCCTCAAGAAGCTGCGCGCCTACGTCGAAGAGCACTTTCCGAACCGGCTGCTGCTGGGCGAAGCCAACCAGTGGCCCGAAGACGTGGTGGA
>DASVVZ010000549.1:0-6942 GCA_036389875.1 Pyrinomonadaceae bacterium | reverse complement strand
GAATGTATCACGACACGCGGAACGTGCAGATTGATTACCGGCAGGCGGAAGAGGACTTTCTGCCTTACTATCCGCAGATGACGGACGCGCGCAAGGTATCAGACAAAGAGGAGATTATAGTCTGCGTCCCCGTACAACACTTCTACGGCTCGCGGCTCGCATTCGCCGAGACCCTCGCTTCGTTCGCCGCACGTCGAGCGGGCCGTCTCGTTTCATCTTCAAAGACGACCGGTCAAAGCATGGAGAAATATTCGGAAGAGGAATGGGGCGAGAAGAGGCACGCGAACAGGCTGCTCCGCATTTATGAGAAGGGCGTCAAGCCGGGCTTGCGCGGCTGGTACTTAACGGCGGACCTGAGCAGGCTGAGCTATCGTCTGACGCGCGAGATGCTTCGCTCGATTCGTAGACGCGCCCGCGCATCCGGCCTTCAGAAAGTGCCGGTCATAATCTCGAACCACTCTAAGGACATCAAAGACTTCACGATTATAGAGCGCTTCGTCAGCGAGCTGGCCGGGTCGGAAGACATACGCTTCCTGACTCAAACAGAGCTCGTAGGGAAACTCGAAAGCGGCGAGTTCCCGATTAGAACGCAAGCCCGAATCGAGCAGTGATGAATGAAGAAGAGACTACAGTTCGAATCGCTTCTTCATTCATCACTGCTCGATTCTGCATTATCCTTTCAGGCGTTCTTTCCAGTCCCTGGAGTATACGGATTTGGAATAGACAGTGATTCCCTCTCGCGCCAGTTCGAGCATCTCGTCGAAGAGCCTGACGGCGTCCGCCCTGAAAAAGTTCATGCCCTTGATGCTCAAGTCCAGGCAGGCGTCACCGCTGATGTGCTTCTTCATGTAGCCGGGAACGTCATGCTCTATCATCCGCATGTTGTGCGCGTAGGTTCCCACCTTCTCCGTCCGCCCCTCGTAGTTGACGCAGTCCACCTCAAAAACCCTGTCATGATAAACGCGTACCGGGAACGCATCCTTTAGAGCGTCGTCCGTGCAATAGACGAAGGAGAGATTTCTGGTAGAGACGCCCAGGCCAACTATCTTGGCACGGCACTCCGTGAGCTTGAAGTAGGGACTGCACACGTCATAGGGATAGGGAGACTGTTGATGTGTCGCAGTCAACTCTTCGGCCAGGGGGCCTATGGCTGAGACTGATTTGGTAGGATGCAGGCTGCGCACGGAGCCGCGCTGCCGCCTCGCAAACTCGTTCAGCAGCCCCGTGTAAGAAGGCGTGCGCCGAACGTCGAAGACCTCTCCGCGCAGCAGGTAATCGTATGAGGACATACGCAGGTTAGGGTAAGTCGGGAACAGAACCGTCCCGCCCGCGCCTGTCACTTCGCGCAGCAGCGACAGTATGCGGTAGAAAGGAAAGCCAAGATTGAGCCTGTCCACGGAGCTGTGAACGTAGATCACGTCGTTCGTCGTCAACCCCAGCTGTGCGGTGAGAATTTCCCTGAAATCACCTTCTGAAAGCTGCGGCAGACGCTCGACGCGCGCTCGCTGCATCTTCTTGCCCGCGCGCAAGACCCTCGCAAACGCGCTTTCAGGCAGAATCTTTTCCGCTATCTCTCTAATGCTCATCCTTAAACAATACGCAGCAGGGTCGCGGCCCAGGAATAGCCCACGCCGAAGCCTACAAGCGCGACCGCGTCCCCTGCTTTGATTCTTCCCTGCCGCCGCGCGCTCTCAAGCGCAATCGGGATGGTGGAGGAGACGGTGTTGCCCGTGTTCTCAAGCTCTATATGAAACTTCTCATAGGGAATCTTCAAGCGCCTCTGCAAACGCTCGAGCATGAATTTGTTCGCCTGGTGCGGGATGACGTAGTCAATCTCTTCAAGACTTTGACCGCTCTTCATCAGAAGCTCGTCCATCACCTGCGGGACTGTTCTCATGGTGAAGTTAAAAATCTCAGGCCCGTTCATGTACAGATTCCCGGGCGAGCGCCAGTTGCCCTGCTCGTCTTCTGTCTCAATCAGGCCCGCGTCATCAAGCGGGCGGCGCGTGCCGCCTGCCGGGACAATCAAACGTTCCGCGCCACGCCCGTCCGTGCCGAAGATGAAGGGGCCTATCAATTCCTCGTCCGACTCGCCCGCGCTTATGAGAGTCGCGGAGGCTCCATCGCCGAAGAGCGTGCGTACGCTCCTGTCACGCGCGTTTATGTACTTGCTGTAGGTGTCGGCTGTGACGAGCAGGACGTTCCGCGCCACGCCCGTCTCGACCAGGCTTTTGGCCAGCGACAGGCCGTAAACGTAGCCGGAACATCCCTGATTGAAATCGAGCGCGCCGCAACTGGTTCTGAGTCCCAGACGCTCCTGCATGATGCAGGCCGTGGCTGGCAGAAGATAATCAGGGCTCTGCGTGCAGAAGAGCAGAAAGTCTATCTCTTCGGGCCTCGTTGCGCCGCTCTCAAAGAGGCGGCGGGCGGCGGCTACGCCTAAATCCGACGCGTATTCTTCCTCTCCCGCGATGCGCCTCGTGCGAATGCCCGTGCGCTCAAGTATGACTGAAGGCTCTACGTCGCCAAATTCTTTCGCCAACTGCTCGTTAGTAAGCTCCCCGGCTGGCAGGTAAGAGCTAATAGCCTTTATGGCTGCTCTCTTCTCTATCATAGGATTTCAATAGTTGGTCTGACTTAACCCGCGTCGCTCTCTTTTAAAACGCCTTCAAGATATTCAGTCAGGGTTCCCAGAGTTGAAAAGGGGCTCTTCTCTTTTGATAAAAGATTCTCGTCCGTAATCATCACGTCAACGCCGAACTCCGCCCTGACCTTCTCTTCGACCTCCATGATGAAGGTCACAAAGTCGAGCGACTCAAGCTTGCCGGATTTGCCGTAGAGCGGCGAGTCGGGTGACTTTTCAATGGCGACTCCGGCGGGCAACTGGCTGTTCAGGTCGTCAACGGCGCTGTAGACGGCGCTCATTATCCTCTCGCGGTTGGACATCAAATCTCTCCCTTCGGCATTCGCAAGCATTCTAGCCTACACGATTGCATTTGCCTAAATACGGACAGGCGTGAGTGGAAATCTGCGATTGCAAATTTCCACTCACGCCCGAAACGTAATGTAACGCCTGCGTTTAAAGTTGTGACTTCAGTCTACGGAGCCGCCGCCAGCCTGTGACAAGTCAGCGTCCTCCGACCCGCTGCCTATAGTTCCCTTGCTGCTGGCCGTGGCCTTGTCCTCTGACAGGCTGCCGCCCTCATCATTTCCGCCGGCCGCTTTCGTGCTGTTTCCGTCGCCTAATCCGTCTCCTGTCGCACCGACATCATCCTTCTTCGCTTCAACCACTGCGCCCCTCCCTTCTACTCAGAGCGCTCTCGGCCACGGCCGGGCTGTCCACCCTGGTCAGCAGATAAAACAGGAGCCCGGAGGAAAGCGCTACTATGCTTGCGTAAAGCAACATCCCGCTAAATCGCGTTAGCGAAGGCGGAAGCGAGGATAGATTTACGAGTATGTAAGCCAGCCCACAGCCTATCCCCATCGACATCAAAATCTCTCCCGCCATTCTGCGTCTTATTCTCATCCGATTACCTCTTGATGATTCCTTCGAAGTTGCCCGGTAGTGAGCCTACTCCGTGTTAGGATTAATCTCTTTCTTGATTTCCCTGCTCTCCATATTTTCGGCTCCGGGAATCAGGCTGCCCAGAGGCTTGTTCTGTTCAATCTTCTCCGATGGGCTGACAGGCGCTTCTTCCGCCTGCCCGACCGCCACGTTCTGTTTCTGATTCTCTTGCATACAATTCCTCTCCCTTTCATCCTGCACAGGCCGCTGATACAAAACAGCAGCGCTGGGCTATGGTAAACCCGGCGCTGCTGCCTTCACTTTGCAGGAGTACTAACGTTGCTCGCCGGGAATAATAGTATTCAAGCATAGGCTATCTATGGTTGCAGAGGTATTGCATAACAATTATGAAAGTAATTGCCCCGCTCCGATCTTTATAACTGTCAATCTTATTCAATAAGAAACATCTTGCAACACTTTCAAATTTATTTACCGCCCGCATGTAATTACTGTTGACAGTAAATAGTGCTTGATGTATTTATATGCTTATGAAAGAGAGCCTGCGAGCGATGAAGGGCAGAACTTTCGTCGGCGTTGCCGAGTTGGCTTTGGAGGTCGCCGGCATCCTGTCAGAGTCCGGCCCCGTGCAGGAGCGCGGCACCGTCAGGGACGTGCCCGACGAGCGAACCATACGCTACTACTTATCGGAGGGGCTGCTCTCGCCCGCAGAAGATAAACAGGGGACGGCATCCGTCTTCGGGTATCTGCACCTTCTACAGCTGCTGGTCGTGAAGCGTCTACAGGCGCAGCACCTTCCTATACGGAAGATAAAGGAGCTGGTGGAGGGACGCACGGAGCGGGAGCTGGAGCGGCTCCTGGGCTCTGATGAAAAGCAGAAGAACGAGGCGATTAATTACCTGGAATCGCTGCTAACGTCCAGAGCATCCGCCCCTTTAACGAAGGCTTCTGCGCCTGTTCCGGGGTCATACTCGCAACCGGCTTCGCCCGCCCTGTCGCCGCCGGCGCAGAGGGTAACAGCCGGGAGCAGTTGGTCCAGGGTGGAGATAGAGCCGGGGCTGGAGCTTCACGTTCGAGATGATTACGAGCCTCCGAGAGAATCTAAGGGGATGCAGCGTCTAGCCAGCGCCATCATTCAAGGCATTAACCGGAGGCTGGGAAAGCGAAGGAGGTAGATTTAATGACAGTTCCGAAAATAGAGTTCCTTTTACAGAGGACGCACCTGGAAGCAGGCCGAGATCAGACAGTAGACCTTTTAATCAGGATTATTCCCCCTGAGATTGATTCCATTATCGGCCGCCGTCCCAAACTCAACTTAAGCGTAGTCCTGGACCGCTCCGGCTCTATGGGCGGAGAAAAGATGGAGAGGGCGCGCGAGGCCGCGAGCTACTGCATAGACCAGTTGCTTCCAACCGACCGCGTGAGCCTGGTCACCTTCGACGACGCGATAGACGTGCTTATCCCCAGCCAGCTCGCCGAGAACAAGCCCGCGCTGAAAGAGCGGATTGCACACATAGAGGCGCGCAATTCTACAGCGCTGCACGAAGCCTGGGTGCGTGGCGGGATGCAGGTGAGCGAGCACTTGACCGGCGGCGCGATCAATCGCGTTCTATTGATTACAGACGGGCAGGCCAACGTGGGGCTCACCAACACGGACGAGATAGTCTCGCAGGCGATGGGGCTCTTCCAGAGGGGCGTGAGCACCTCCACCATAGGCATTGGCGAGGATTTTCAGGAAGATCTGCTCATGCCCATGGCTCAATCGGCGGGCGGCAACGCCTGGCACGTAGAGCGCGCCGAAGACATGCAGCGCATCTTCTCCGTAGAGCTTGAAGGATTGATTGCGCAGGTGGCGCACACGGTTTCGCTTGGACTTATCCCGTCCGACGGCGTGCGCCTCTCCGACCTGCTCAACGATTTCGAGATGAATGAGAACGGTCGTTATAAGCTGCCCAACCTACAGGCGGGCTCAAGCATAGAGGTGCTGGCGCAGTTGCGCGTGCCCGCGCAGGCCGCCGGGACGAAACGCCATCTTTTAGACCTGAGGATGGGTTACACCCCGCAGGAGGCCCGCTCCGCCGAAGTCCTCAAGCAATCGCTCGAAGTGGAGTTCGTGGAAGCCTCTAAGCTGAAAGAGCTGCCCGTCAACCCGGAGGTCGAGAAAGCAGTCCGCATGCTGATGAACGCCCGCGCACGCCGCGAGGCCAAGGGCTACTTTGATCGCGGCGATTACATCATGGCAAAGCATGTCGTAAGCTCTGCCCTGTCGGCCTCAATGCCGCTTTTCAGGAGCGCGGCTGCATCGCCTGACGTGATGGAGGAGCGCCAGCAGTTGGAAGAGCTTCAAAGCTCTCTGGATAACCGCAGCCAGGATCGCATGACGCGCAAGAAGCTCGTCTACGAATCCTACCGCCGCAGCAACAGCAAGAAACAGTAAGCGAAACAATTTCACTCTATGAAACGGAAGAGGGAAGCCCCGAAAAGCTTCCCTCTTCCGTTGACACTCGCCGGCGTCAGATTCGCCACGTCGGCGAAGGCCAAAGGGGACGCCAGCCCCGAGACGCTCTGGGCCATAAAACCGCCGTGCCTGATTCCGCGCTGGTTGTGTCCTGATAGCGCCCGCACGGGTATAGAAGCAGAAGGTATATTTTTGTGATGCTAGTAGGAGTGCGTTCGGAAGAGACGGCCAGCCTTAAATAAAATTCGGCTTCGGAGTTATAGCCTGCTCCGAAGCCGAATGATCTAACCCTGGCGCTGATTAAGCTATTCAGACGCCCGTTCGCACAACTGCGAAACAAAAGCGCTTACTTGCACTTGCTGTAGCCGCAGTCCCTGCAAAAGTCGCAGCCGGAGGCGTGCTCCATCTGGCCATGACATTCAGGGCAAGTGCCAATCATGCTCGACATGGAAGGCAGTGCGCTTGTGCCGGCAAAAGGTGTGACAACCGCCTGCGCCTTGCCTGCGGCACGTGCGGAGTCCGGCTGCCCGGCGAGCCTGCGACTGGTCAGCATGATGCACTCTGCCACGGCCTGTTCGGGCGAGGTCAACAGGCGCTCGTTGAACCAGACGGCGTGCGTGCCCGTCACCTTGTTGAGGCTGCGCGCGACCTCGCGTGCTTCGAACCCGCCGCGCAGCATCTTCGAGGCGAGCAGGCCCACCCCGCCGGAGATCGGGCCGGTGGCAAAGACTTCGAGTATCTGGCGGCCGTCGTGGTTGACCGTCACGTAGAGGTTCTGCCCGTCGAACGGAATCTGCCAGGTCGCGCCCTTCAGCTCCCTCGGCCGCTCGATGCGCGCGACCGTCTCGTCGCGGCCCGCGCCCGCCGCCGCCTCGACCGCGGAGGGCGGCGCGGTCTGAATCGAGATCGGATCGAGGTCGTCGGCCACGACTCCCGCCGGGGCCTCGGCGACGGCCGCGCC
>DASVVZ010000548.1:0-4620 GCA_036389875.1 Pyrinomonadaceae bacterium | reverse complement strand
CCGAAACTTTGAAGGCTCTGCTGGCGGGCGACGCCGGCCGCGACGTGCGGCAGGTGGCGATGATTGACGCTCTCGGGCGCGTGGACGCCTGGACGGGCTCGAAAGACATCCCGTCCGCCGGTCACATAGTTGGCGAAAACTTTTCCGTGCAGGCTAACCTGATGGCGAACGAGAGGGTGTGGCCCGCCATGGCCGACGCCTTCCGCAAGACGAAGGGCGATTTGGCCGAGCGAATGATGGCCGCGCTGGAAGCGGCGCAGGCCGCGGGCGGCGACATACGCGGGCGTCAATCCGCCGCGCTGATAGTCGTCACGGGCAAGCCCACGGGCCGCACCTGGACAGACCGCATCTTCGACTTGAGGGTTGACGACAACCCTGAGCCGCTGAAGGAACTGCGCCGCCTTGTTACCTTGCAGCGCGCCTACAACCACATGAACGCGGGCGACCTGGCGGTCGAGCGCAAGGACAACGAAGGCGCGCTTCGCGAGTACTCAGCCGCAGAGCGGCTCGTGCCGGACAACGCCGAGATGATTTACTGGCACGCGGTCGCGCTCGTCAACATGAACCGCGTAGACGAATCCCTTCCGCTCTTTCGTCGCGTCTTTCAGATGGACAGAAACTGGATGGAGCTGACCCCGCGCATCTCTAAGGTCGGCCTCATGCCCGACGACCCGAAGCTCATAGAGCGCATCCTCTCGGTCGGCCCGAAGCCTTAAGCGTCCGCGCTACTTCTTAGCGGTGATGATGACGTTCCAGCCTATGTTTCTTCTCAGGCCGCGGAAGAGGCTTTCGGGGATGTTCTTGAGGAAGCGAAGCTCCGGGCGGGTTAGCTGCTCTATCTCGGCTTCGGCGTGGCTGAACATACTGAATAGTGCCAGCGCCTCGCGGCGGCTGTAGACTTTAACGAGCGGGCGCGCGTCGGCGGATGAAATCTCCACCCACCGGCTCATCACATCGCTCATAGAGCGCCCGCGCAGCAGCTCTCCGCTCAAGAGCCCGCGCCTGAAGAACAGCTCTCCCCAGTAGGCAAGCGAGTTGCGATGATAGAGCATCACTTTGGCGGTTCCGCCAGGGCGCAGCACTCTGTGGGCTTCCGCTATGGCCACGTCCGTCCCGGGCGTGTGATGAAGCACGCCGTTCGAGTAAACCACGTCGAACGATTCGTCCAGAAAGGGCAGGCGCTCGCCGTCCGTTATGACGAACTCGCCCGGCATCCCGTAAAGGCCGAAGCGCTTTTTGGAGATCTCTACGGAGCGCGGCGTGAGGTCTGCGCCCGTGACGCGTGCGCCGCCCCGCGCAAACTGAAGCAGGTCTGTGCCCATGCCGCAGCCAATCTCAAGCAGCCGCGCGCCCTTGAAATTGTCAAAGCCCATCACCTCAGGCATCCAGGGCGCGTACTCTTCGTAGCGATGTCGCTCCACGCGGTCGAAGAACTCACGCGTGCCGAACTCGTACTCGCGCCCGTAGACTTCGCCGCAGGGGTCCTGGCCCCACTGGTCTCGCGCCCGCTGCTTCTCCTCTTTTAAGGCAACGTCGCTTCGCTTCATACGTGCCCCCCATCGCGCTCGCACAGAACCGCTATGCACTCGCGCGCCTCTTTCAACATGAGGAAGGCCATGAATTGAAAGGGCCGGCGGACGAGCATCTTCAGGCCGGGGGAGCTGCCGGGCGTGTAGTCGTAGAGATCCTCCGCGACGACGCGCATGCGGCTCAAGCGCGCAAGCCCTCTCAGCTCCGCCAACGTGAACTCGTGATGATGTCCTATGAAGGGAAGGTGCGAGCGATAAACGTCCCCGATTTGCGCGAGCGGCGTTCTGCCCCTCAAAAGCCCTATGCGCTTGGGCCAGCAGGCTATGTTCGGCACCTCTATGTAGAGCTTCCCTTCCGGTTTCATCAATTTCGATACGTTCTTCATCAGCGTTTTGTGCCAGTGCGGGTAATGCTCAAGCACGGCCATCAGCGTCACCACGTCGAACTGCTTATCGAGCGCTGCGTCCGGCTCGAACGGGTCGTAATCGAAAATCTCCACGCCGCGCCCCCTTATGAAAGCAAACAGCGAGTCGAACGAATCATTATAGTACTTGAGAGATTCCGTCATGGCCGCCCTGTATAGCCAAGCTCCTTCAGCGTCAGAGGCAGCACGCCCCAGAAACCGCCCACGTCGCAGACCGAAAGACTCTCGCCCGATGCGCGTATCTGCCGATAGGCCCTGTAGAAGCGCACGGAAGATGCCTCAGGATAGCTTTTGAAGTCGAAGAGCCCGGGGGCTCCAGCCGTAACACTGGCGCGCAATCTGGCCTTGCATCTCGGGAGTCCGGTGCTCGAAGACCGCGCGAACGCAAGCCTGATAGACCTTATCAAATTCCTGAAACGAGACTGGCGTTATCATTAATTGTCTTGTCGCGGCTTTTCCGTAAACGAGCGGTAGGCGTCGAGCACCCTTCGCGCGTTGTGCGTCCACGTATGATGCTCCACGGCTCGCGCGCGGGCGGCCATGCCCAGACGCCGCCGCAGCTCAGAGGAGCGGGCGAGCCTCAGAAGGGCCGCGCTCAGTTGATTGACATCGCCGGGCTCTACCAGGAGCGCGGACTCTTCGTCCGCCAGCACGTCGCCTATCTGTCCCAAACGGCTCGCCACGATCCCCTTGCCCATGGCCATGTACTCGAAGAGCTTGGTAGGAGAGCCGAAGAACTCGCTTCCGTCTTGAAGCGGGATGTGCGGCGAGACCAGCACGTCGCAGGCATCCAGATATGCGGGGACTTGCTCGTGCTCTACCACTCCTGCGAAATGCACGCGCTCCGTGATGCCCGCTTCACGCACGACCCGCTCTACCTCTTCGCGCAGCTTCCCCGCGCCGATCAGAAGAAACTTGAGACGCGCATCAACCGGCACGAGCGCTGCGGCGCGTGCCAGCTCCATCACTCCGTGCCATGGGCCGAATGTTCCCACGAAGCCCGCGAGCGTCTCGTCATACGCCAGCCCAAGCTCTTTGCGAATCCGTTCGCCGCCGACATCGGGGCGAAATTTTTCCGCGTCAACTCCGTTCGGATTTACCACAATCTTTTCCTGAGCGACGCCCGCGCGCAGTAGATTCCGGCGCTCGACCTCGGAGACGACGAAGATACGCGCAGCCGCCTTCAAGTTCAAACGCTCAACGCGCTCAAGCAGCGGAAACATTCCGGCCGCGTCCCAGTGCCGCCCGACCCAGACCTCCGACCCGTTGTATTCCAGAAACAGTGGCCGCCCCGTGCGCAGAGAGGCTTCTATGCCCGCCCAGGTGAAACGGCTGTAGCGCTGGTATATGAAGGCGGGCGGGCTGGATTCTACCTCGCGAACTGCGCCGCGCGTGAAGATCAGGTTGTTGTGCAGGTCAAACGCCGCCCGCGTCAGGCCCAGGGGCTCCGGCTCTATCACGGTCAGAGAAGTGCGCTCTTCATCCAGGCCCGCTATCCTGTCGTTACTGATGAGACGCACCCGCGCGCCCTCTCTTAGAGCCGCGTTGATGAAGCCGTTTATGTGACTGGAGGCTCCGCCGAACTGGGTGCCCGCGCCGGGAGTCGCGCGCAGGTAGGTGATGTGGAGCGAATCGTTGGCAGCTTTATCTCCGCGCGCTTTGCCGGAAGATGCGAGCGCCGCGCTCGCTTCCACAGCCTGTTCAAGCAGGCGAACCTGCCGCCAGGAGCGCGCAATCACACGAGCGCTCAAGGCTGCCTCCTGCGCTATCCTGACGGGGGCGCGAGTGAGCACGTCGGCGCGTGATTGCGTCCTGATTTCGCCGTGCGAATCGAAGAGGACGATTTTTTTCGCGCCCGCGAGTGCGCCAAAGAGCGCGAGCGCATTCTGCCCGCGCTGCCACGCCAGGCGCTCCGTAAAGATGGCGAAGACATCCGGGCGAAGCGAGCGTAAAGCTTTGAGCCGCATCTTAAAGCTTACGCCTTCGACTTCCGCGCGTCGCATCTCTGCGAGTTCGTCCCCGGGATAATGCTGGCGCAACTGGCGGCGCGCTAAGTCCACGTCGCCGCTCAAAGAAAGCAGAACCACTTTCATAGGCTAAATGAGAGCAAGAGTTGATGGCCTATTATGATTAGGCTATCATGCCTGCTCTAACCAGTTAATTAATAGCTAATAACATCTTACTAGAATTTTACCCGATTATTCATATGCCCATGTCCGCGAAACTCGAATGGCTCGGCTCCCGTATCGTTGGGCCCGGCGGACTGCGTCCAGCAAATGTCACAGGCAAGAGTCTCTTAGTGATTTGCCTTTCAATCTTCTTCGTGGCAGTGGGCGTGCGCCTCTTGCAGTGGCAGAACAACTTCCACACCATTGACAAAATCATGTCGGGGCTGACGGCGCGTTATAAAGATGAGGCGCTGCTGCTTACTGAGGGCGGCGCCTTGGCGTTCGCTCGGGGGTCAGAGGCGGGGCCGGACACCGGCATCCTGATGCACACTCCCGGCTACCCGATTCTGATAGCTTTAATCTACAAACTGTCTGGTAACTCTGATGCGGCGCTTCGTCTTTTTCAAATCCTCTGCGACGCATGCGCGGCCGTCCTAGTAGTTCTTATCACGCTTGAGTTGTTGCCAAAAGCCGCAGCCGCCATAGCGGGGCTGCTCG
>DASVVZ010000547.1:0-2568 GCA_036389875.1 Pyrinomonadaceae bacterium | reverse complement strand
CTTGTACAGGCCTTCCCGTTTGATTAGCTCTTCGTGCGTCCCTTCGTCCGCCACCCTTCCCTGATTGAGCACTATGATGCGGTCTGAGACGGCTGCCACGAAGTTCAGGTCATGGCTGATGACAACACAGGTGCGGCGATTCTGCTTATCCTGCGCGTACTCGCGTATGACCTGAATGAGGCGGTTGCGCTGGTCTGCGTCCAGGTTCTCCGTCGGCTCGTCCAGCAGGAGGACTTCAGGATTGCGCAGGAGACAACGCGCCAGCGCAATCAGGCGCTTCTGCCCGCCGGAAGGAACCTGCACGTCAACGATCGTGTTGTATCCCTGGTTAAACTTCGTCGTGATGACGTCATGAATGTGTGCCGCGCGGCAGGCCCAGACAATCTCGCCGTCCTGCGCGTCAGCTTTGCCGAGTCTCACGTTCTCTCTTATCGTGTCCTTCAGGAAGAACGGGAACTGCGAGAGCTTCGACACCTGCGAGCGTAAAGACTGAAGCGTCACGTCCGAGATGTTGTGGCCGTCAATAGTGATGCGCCCCTGTTCCGGCTCAAGGAAGCGCAGCAGCAGGTTCATAATCGTGGACTTGCCGCAGCCTATTGGCCCGACCAGAGAGATCGTTTCGCCCTCACGAATCTCGAACGAGATGTCGTTCAGAATCCTCTGCTGCGGCGTGTAACCGAAGGTCACGTTCTCAAACTTCACGTTGCCGTGAATGGCCGGCAAAGCTAGCGCGCCCGGCTTCTCCTGAACTGTCGGGCGCGTGTCCAGCAACTGGTAGGTTCCGACGATGCCGGGCACGAGCGACTGGTACGTCGTGTAAGACATAATCACTCGCTGGACGGGCGCGAACATCGCGGGCACAAATCCTATGAAGACAACCAGGCTGGCGAGCGTCAGCCCGAAGACGTTGCCATAGAGGATGCCTACGAGCAGCACCAGCGCCGTTGAGACCGCTACGTAAACCTGCGAGCTGGTGTTGCTGACGTGCATCCATATGAGCATACGCGCGGTGGAGTTGGCCACGGCACGGGCCGCCTGATTGAAGCGATGGCTGCGACGCGCCTGCGCGTTGAAGACCTGTATGTCGGCTATGCCGCTGATGGACTCTTCAAGCTCTGCGTTTAAGTCCCGGTTGTTCATCATCATCTGGTTGGCGCTTGCTTCCAGCTTCTTCATGGTGAAGCGGAAGAGGAAGAAAGCGAATGGCCCGAGGATGAGCGCAACTATTGTCATCTGCCAGCTAAGACCGATCAGATAGGCCAGAGCTATGACGAGCGAGAGTACGTCCACGAGCGGGGAGAGCAGAACCTGCGTAAGAAGCTTCTGTACGCTCTGCGTCTCAATCAGCACGCGCGGCATCAGCCCGCCCGTCTGTGCGCCTGTGAAAAAGTCCAGCGAGAGAGTTTGCAGATGGTCATAGACCTGCTGCTGAATCTCCACGTCCAGCGACTGCTCGAGCAGCGTCATGCGCCACTGCTGTATCAGATGGAGCACTACGGACAGGATGGATGCCAGCGCCCAGATGATGAAGATGGTCGTAAAGGAGAGCGGAGTCGCAAGATAGTCTTCAAAAACATACTCGCGCGAGGCCTCGGGCTTGCTGTAAAGCGAGCCGGGTATGCTCCACACGTTTTCCCAGTTGTTCCGCGCCCCGGCCTCGCCGAGGATTTGTAGCAGGGGGCCGAAAGATGCGCTTACGAGAAAGGGCGCGAGCGAGACGACGAGCATGAGCACCAGTGAAAGCCCCAGTTGAAGCTTGTACTTACCCAGAAGCTTGATGGCACGGCCCAGATAAGGCCGCGCGCTCATCTGCTGGGGCATGGCTGCCTCCGGCGGGCCTTCGCCTCCGGGCATGCCTTGTGCGGCCATGAAGCCGGGCGGCAGCTCTTCAGCCGAGCCGAAATCGTCCGGGCCTGCGGCAATCATTTCTGCGGGCGGCCCGTCGGGCGGCGGCCCCGGCGGCCAATCTCCGGGCGGTACTCCGCCGGGCGGGGGTCCGAACGGCGGCCCTCCGGACGGCGGGCCTTGCGGAGGAGGAGGTGGCATCTGTTTCGGATTGTCAGGCATAGGGTCAGAGTCCTTCAGACGTGTGCGTTGATGATTCGGTTAAGAATGAATGCTGTCAGAGAGGGATAAAAAATTCAAGTCGGAACGCACGCGCCGATATGGATTATCGAAGGCCGTCCGGGAGCAGGTAGCACTTTAATGCAACAGGTGGAAAGAAGCTTTCAGTTCCTCTTTCCACCTGCCATTTTCTTTGATTGCCGGGCGGCCTCGCTCGCTGCGCTCATCGCTGAGCAAGCGGGCTGCCCGGTTAGCTCGGAGCTTGCACCCGCTTGATTACGGGCAGCTCTGCCAGCAGTACTGGTAGCGGTAGTACCAGCGACGGCCAATCCTGATCCAGCAAATGCAGACGTGGCTGTAGGCCTGAACATCGCCCAACTGTTCCATGTCAAGAGCGCCTGCGCCGCCGAGCTGGTTCTCTTCAGACTTCTCGGCGCCTTCGGGGGGCGCGCCCTCATACTGCGTCTGCTGAGCTTCGACTTCCTGATATTTCGAAAGCTCCTC
>DASVVZ010000546.1:0-4032 GCA_036389875.1 Pyrinomonadaceae bacterium | reverse complement strand
GCACGCTGATGAAACAGTATCACGACCTGCTCAAATCAATCCTGGCGCACGGCACGGAGCATGAAGACCGCACGGGCGTCGGGACCATCTCGCACTTCGGCTATCAAACCAGATTCGACCTGCGCCAGGGCTTCCCGATTGTGACGACCAAGCGCGTGCCCTTCCGTTGGGTGGCCGAAGAGCTGTTCTGGTTCCTGTCCGGCGATACGAACGAAGCGAGCCTGCGCGCCAGGGGCGTTGATATCTGGCAGGAGTGGGCCGACGCGGGGCACACCAACCGCTTCGGCAGAGAGGCGGGCGACCTCGGCCCCATCTATGGTTATCTCTGGCGCTCGTTCGGCGGCAACTACCCCACGCGGGACGGAGTAGATCAAATCGCACGGCTCATCAATGAGATTGAAAGAAACCCTAACTCTCGCCGGTTGATTGTCACGGGCTGGGATCCCAGGGAGTGTGACCGCGTTGACCTTCCTCCGTGCCACACGCTCTTTCAGTTCAAGATAGAGAGGGGCCGCGTACTTCATTGCCAGCTCTATCAACGCTCGGCTGATGCTTTCCTGGGCGTGCCCTTCAACATCAGCTCATACGCGCTGCTGACGCACATGCTTGCGCACGTCTGCGGGCTTGAGGCGGGCAACTTCGTTTACACGCTGGGCGATTATCACATCTACAGGAACCACCTTGAACAGGTGGAAGAGCTGCTCAGGCGAGAGCCTCTGCCTCTGCCGAAGCTTGAGATTAAGGACCAAGCGGAGGAGCTTCGCGGGCTCGACGGGCTGCTCAGGATGCGCTATGAAAACCTGAACCTCACAGGCTACCGCTCGCACAGCAAATTGGCCGCGCCCGTCGCCGTGTAGTATTTGATTTCGGACAACGAAAGCGATTCAAGAGAGAGGCTATGGCAATCATAGGAATAGTCGCGGTCGATAGGCAGGGCGCTATAGGAAGGCAGGGCACCCTCCCCTGGCACTACTCCGCAGACCTCAAGTTCTTCAAATCGCAGACGACAGGCGCGGCCTGCGTCATGGGCTACAGAACCTGGGCGTCTTTGAAGCGCCCGCTCCCCAACCGCCTCAACATAGTGCTCAGCCGTTCCAGAGACTTGGAGCCGCAGGACGGCGTCATACTCCTCAGAGACCGTGGCATGGTTCTCTCTCTCGCTTCGTATCTCAACTGCGACCTTTTCATAATCGGAGGCGCAGGAGTCTTCAGCGCCTTCTCTCAGGAGATAGAGCGGTGGGTCGTGACGGAGGTTCCGCTCACGGTAGAAGACGCGGACACCTTCATGCCGAAAGATTTTCTGCGCGGCTTCGCGGCCACGGACTCATTGAAGCTTGATGAAAACTTGCGGATTACTTTCTATCAGCGGGCAGGGTGAATTTTGAGCTGGCTTAATAGTCTCGGGTCTGAAAGCTCGGAAGCTCTTCTTACTCGAAATCCCTGATGTCTCTGAAGGGCCTCTGGCTGTCCGTGAAGTCCGGGCGGTAGTAATGCGAGGCGCCGTCATACTCCTGCATCCACCCTTCCTCCATCCCCAATTCATCCAGTATGGATAGCGCGCGGAGCCATTCCGACTCCGTGATGCGGCGCGAGAGCAGCACGTAGCGCTCATCCGTAGCCGCTCTGTTCGTGGCGTAATACTGCGCCATGAGCGAGATCGCCACGCGCGGGCTTAAAGAGCTTCTAATCCAGGTAAGAGATTCCTTCACGCCGGCCACGTCGTTCGGCAGAACCAGCAGGCGTATCACCAGGCCGCGCTTGAGAAGTCCGTCCGCGTCGAAGATGAGTTCATCCCCCATCTGTCTATACATCTCCGTGACGGCGCGCCGCGCGTGCAGAGTGTAGTCCGGCACCTTTGAATAGGTGTAGCCGTCTTCGCTCTCGGCGTACTTCAAGTCCGGAAGATACACGTCAACTATGCCGTCCAGCAGTCGCAGGACTTCCACCGAATCATAGGCGTTGGTGTTGTAGACGATTGGAAGATGAAGGCCGCGCTCTGCCGCCATCAGGATAGAGCGCGCCATCTGTGGGGCGAAGTGTGTGGGCGAGACGAAGTTTATGTTGTGACAGCCCTTCTCCTGAAGCTCAAGCATCATCTCGGAGAGGCGCTCGTGCGAGACCTCGTTTCTCTTCTGCTCCTTGTGCGTTTGAGAAATCTGGTAGTTCTGGCAATAGACGCACCTGAGGTTGCAGTTGCCGAAGAAGATGTTGCCGGCGCCGTTCGCGCCAACCAGCGCAGGCTCTTCGCCGAAGTGCTGCGTGTAGGAAGAGACCACGGGGAGTCTGCCGGAATAGCAACGGGCCAACTCGTCCCTGACGCGGTTGTTGCCGCAATCGAGCGGGCAGACGGTGCAGCGCTCCATGAGCTGTTCGAGCGCTCGGACGCGCCGCCGAAGCTCGCCCGTTTCCAGCAGCTCAAGGTATTTGGGTCGCTCAGTCATGGCGTCTGAAATGCACGAAGTGCGGCTTGTGTCGCTCGGCCAGCTCCGCCGGGACAAGGTGCTTGCTGAACTTCCATATAAAGTCCATCTCCATGTGAATCGTCGTCAGGGCAAGCCGCGCCTCGAATATGAGCAGCACGCTGCCGTAGAAGAGAAAGCACGCGCCGATCAGGCCCGTGACGATCGGAATCCAGTGATAACGCGCGCCTGAGACGGCCACTACTCCGATTGCGACGCTGGTCGCCACGAAGATGCCCACGGCCACGTAGAAGATGACCATGCAGCGCTGCAGCAGTCGCGCGCGGCTCGTCAGCTTGTCCAGCTGGCCGAAGATTACCATGCGCCGCTCCTCGTAAAGCGCCATCTCCTGCCCGGCGGCGGCCAGCTCTTCCAGCCTGTCTGAAAGAGAGCGCACGCGGTCCACCACACGGCCGAGTCGCGTGGAGGTGGACAAAATCATGGTGCCGCAGGCGGAGATGAGCACGGCCGGCGTAATCATGGCCGTCAGGACGGCCAGGGCTGATGAAAGTGCGTCCATTGTCGTAACTGTGCTTTCAGCTATTTATACGGGAGCGGGCGGGCCGAGGGCAACTCGTCCCTGTGACATTCGGAGAAAAATCTTTCGCCATAAGAAAGAATTGAGAGCTAAAGGCCGCGCAAAGTATGTTATTCTCCGCGCCAAATAACGCGATCTTTTGTACGTCAGTCCAACCTCAAAACAACAGGGGAGCTTTCCCTCTTTGAAAAGGAGCAGATGAGATGTCTGAACAAGGTGATGGTACAAATAGAGATGAGCGGGACACCGGCGGCGGCTCTGACGAGAGCGCGGCGGAAAGTTCTGGAATAGGCGAGCGCTCGACAGGCGGCGGTGGCGAAGAAGGTCGCGGCGGCCAGGCTATAGGACGCGCAACCGGAATCGGCGCGGGCATGGGTGACGAAGGCGGAGCCGATGCGGGCGGCGGAGGTGGCAGAAGCGGCAGCGGCGGAACCGGCGGCGGTGGCCGTGGCGGACGCAACGCCAAGGGCTTCCCAGGCTCAGGCATAGGCGAAACCGAAGGCTACAGCTCGGGCATAGGCGAGTCCAAGTCCAGGGGCGCAGGCGGTGGCGCAGGCGGCAGTAGCTCGGGGGCCGGCGGCGGCTCAAAGGGCGGCGGACGCTCAGGCGGCGGTGCTGGAAGCGGCGGCAGCGGAGCTTCCAAAGGCGGCGGCAGGTCCGGAGGCAGCAAGGGCGGCGGCACAGCCGGTGGAGGTGGTGGAACCGGCGGCGGTCAAGGTGGCGGCTCAAAGAGCGGAGGAAGCTCTTCGGGCGCACGCGGCGGCGCTTCGAAGGGAGCTGCCAAAACCGGCGGCAATGCCGGTGGCGGACGCGGAAGCGCAGGCGGCGGAACCAACAAGGATGGAAGCAAGAAACGCAAGGCATCCAAGGCCGGCTCCAAGGGCTCTACCAAGGGCGGAGCAGGTAAGGGCGGTTCACGCGGGACGGGCAGCGGCGGCCGTACGACCTCAGGCGGGCGCGGCGGCGCAGGCGGCGGCACAGGCCGTAGCGGCGGCGGCGCAAGTGGCGGTCGCTCGGGCGGACCAGGCGTACGTG
>DASVVZ010000545.1:0-7495 GCA_036389875.1 Pyrinomonadaceae bacterium | reverse complement strand
GGCTGAGATGCGCTCGTTTGTAGCATTAACACCTGCGACGGCCGCGTCGGCAGTCTGTTGAGCGGCCCTGGCCCCGCCTCGTGCGGCGTTCGATACCGCTGCCAGCTCGTCAATCTGCCCGCTCATGCGCTGGGCGTTCTGCTCCACCTGGCTGACTCTCTGCTCGGCCTCGCCCACTCTGTTCTCCACGGGGTTGACTCGGGACTCCACCGTCTGCGCGACTCTGTAATCCGATTCGTTAAAACGAACCTTCTCGGCAACGAGCTGGCCCGTGGAGTCGCCGCGGCCTTCTACTTCGATATTCAGGCCGCGAAGGATCTGAGTCGTGCCGTAGTTCTTACCGGAGCTTAGGAACCCTCCTTTGGTTTTGACGCTCGTCCTGTCGGTCAGTAAAACTCTCGTCTCAACGCTGCTGGCGTCTCGTATAGTAAAGCCTTCCGGGTCGCGGCTCGTGACGACGCCCTTAATCTTCATCTTCTGGTTGTTGGCGACAGTCTGCGTGTTAACAGAGCCATTAGTAGAGCCCGTCGTATCATTCTGAGCGAAAGCGGCCGGCGCAAACAGTAGCGCCAAGGCGAGCGCAAGTAGCGGGGTGGTGTAATTCTTATTCGACTTCAAAGTCGTTAGTCTCCTTACTCTAAATTTTAGAATTTATCGCACTATGCTGGTTGACACCCTAAGTGTCCGCTTGAGCGAGGTCATCTGTGGCTAAAACCATTATGGCGATTTAACTTGAGCACAATAGCCACGCGCTCCCCGCCGATGGTTGCGGCCTTCTTGCGTTTGTCGTGCAAGCCTGTTGTAAAGAGCGAAAAGAGGATGGAGAGTTATAGAAGCTCTCCATCCTCTTTCCGCCCTCTTAAATTCTTCTGTGCTACTGAAGAATCTTGGCCGTCACCTGTTTGGTCAGCGGGTTGACCGTGAAGCGCACGAGTCTTGGCAGAATGGCTGTCGTGCCGCCTGAAGTGCCGCCGTAGGCCGTACTGCCGCCTACGGTGCGCGTCCCGCCGTTTTCGTTCGGCGACCCGCTGGGCAGCAACTGGTCGCTGACTATCTTGTAATCCGCAGGCCCGTTTGCCCATCCGAGCACGCGTATGAAGTAGCGCGTGTTCGGCTGAACGGCCACTGTGAAATGCTCGTTCGCCGTCTCGGTCGTCGACTGCGCCAGCACCTGCCCGCTCTCCGAGACCAGCTGTAAATCCATGTCGCGTGCGAGCGTGGAGGTGAGCGTCACGTCTATAAGCTGGGCGTCCGACTTCGTCACGACTTCAACCTGATCCCAGGTGATGCCCTTGAAGTTCGGGTCGCCGTAGGTGGGCGACGCGTCGCCAGTGACGAAGCTGGAAGGCTCGCCTGCCACCAGATTGCCTGACTTCTCTTCGTGGAAAACGGAATAGGTGACGGGCTGTGGCGGATTCGAAGTTCCGTCAGTGCTCTGGCTTCCCTCGCCTACGGTTGTGCTGGTGAAAGCGCCAGCCAGGATTTTGGCGTCGAAGGTGAAAAGCTGAGCCGCAGGGTCGTTGAACTCAAGCCGCCTGGCCCCGCTTGTCGCCCCTAGCGGCAGGGTCTGGTTGTAGATGAAAGTGTTGCCGTTCTGGTCTGCGTTCTTCACGGTCACGGTCGGATTAGAGATGCTCACAACCTGGAACTGGATCGGGCCGTAAGCGGTCTTGTCCGTGCTGAAAGCGCCGCGAGCGTTGGTCAGCTTGTTGTCAAAAGCCATCACGCCGTTCGAGAAGGTGATGTTGGAGATGGCCGCGTCTATCTGCGTGGTCAAGTCCTGCGTGGATTTGACTGCGCGGCTTGAGCCGCTCGGGTTAGACCAGCCGAGCTGTCCCGTCTGGTTGACGCCAATGGCCCGCACCACATACTCGCTCTCAAAGAGGTCGTTTATGCCGGAGGCGGCGAAGATTTCGTGAACCGGCCCGGCGTCAACGTAAGAGAGTTGGCCAGCGCCGACAAAGGCCACGTGACGGAAGCCCGTGGTAGATTCGTCGCCATCGGCGTACTCGCGTCCGCCATTCGGCAGGCGGCGATTCTCAAATCCGATCTTTCGCTTCAGGACTTCATAAGCGACCGCGCCCTGCACGCCGTTCCAGTTCACTTTAATCGAGCGCGGGCTTGCGGCACTCACCTGAACGTTCGACGGAACCGCCGGAGCAGCCTGATTGCCTGCGAACGAAGTCACCTGCGTAGAAATAGTCGCACGGCCACCGCCGTCAACCTCTTTGGCGTTGACGCCTATTTCGTGCGCGGCGAAGACCTGCTCGATCAACGCGCGGTGCTTGCCGAGCGAAGTCAAATCGGCGGCGTCCGTGGGATAAAGCATCTGGTCTGCTATGAGCATGGCGTCGCGCGACTTGACGAACGTGTCAGGAGCCATAGTGCCCAGCACATACATTGAGCCGAGGAAGTCTCGCTCGAAAATCTCCGTGCCCTTCTTAATCTTCTTCGCTGCCAGGCCGTCACTGGGCTGCGGCCGCTTGTAGGTCGTCTCGTTCGGATAAACGCGATTCAGCATCTCTCGCACGTCCCACATGGTGGACATGTAGATTTCGCCGTCGTAATGCTCTTCGAAGTCGTACCGCGCTGGCTTGGCCGGAAGCGCGATCGGAATTATCTCGGGCTCCGCGGGCCAGTAAAGCGTGCCTATGTCCGAGTACTTGAGCGTAGATTTCGCCGTGCGTACGTAAAGCAGCGAGTCAGGGTCCTGGCCACGGCTGCGCGAGCGGTCGCGCAGGCCCTTGGCCTGTATGACGTACTCGCCCAAAGCGGGGTTATCCGTAATCGTAAAAGCCCACATGTCGGCCTGGCCTTCATTCAAAGCGCTGGCCTCAATACCGCTATCGAGCCCCGCTATCGGAGTCGTGATGGCGTGCATGCCTTCGTGATAAGGCACAGTGCCTTCGAGTGCGAGGTCGTTCATCAGAAAGCCGTGGCCGTAGGCCGTGGGGTTAGCAACGCCGTCCGGCGCGGGCATGCCCGTCACAAGCTGGTAGATGCCCGTGGCGTCGGCTGCGAAAGCGTTGTCCATGCCGAGCGCCTTGAAAGCAAGGTTCGGGTCCGTGGGGTCTGGCACGGAGTTACGCAGCACCACGTTGAGCGCCAGGTACATGTTCGGGAAATGGACTGTGGCCGTGAGCGGCGCGGTCTTGCCCGGATAGGTATTCGGGAAATCACCTTCAGCGCCGCCTACGGTCTGACGGTCGCCCGCCACGTGCAGGTGGTCAACGTATTCGAGCAGGTACGTGACGAAGAAGAAGGCGTTGATCTCATCCTGATGCTCGGCCGGCTCCGCGAACTGATCCTGTTCGTTGGTGCGCGCCTCGAATTTCGAAGGATTATCTTCGCGGAAGTGCCACGTGCCGAGCGCGGCCTGCGCGAACGGCTGCTTGGTGGCGAGCGCGTTGTTGACTATCACGTGCTGGCCCGTGAGCGTGCCGTTTAAGCCGGTCGCAAGATTCGACAGGTCGAAGGAGCGCAGCTTGACGCGCTCCTGACCGCAGGGCGTGCCGTTGCAGTCGGAGATTCTGGACTGGTCTTTCAGCTCCTGCGTGATCTCGGGATACTTAGGATAGATGTCGGCCGTCAGTGGATGAACCGGGCTCTGCTGAAAGCTTATGAAATCCTTGCGCGAGACGATCTCTCCGGTGTGCGCGTCGACTTCCGTCAGGAAGAGGCCGAATGGATTGGTGGAGAATTTTGCTACCTTCCATACGAGCCTGTAGCCGTCGGCGGTCGGATAGATTCCCAGGCGAGGCTCAAGATTGCTGACGGGTGCAAGCTGCTGCGAAAGTATACTCAGGCCCTGCTCAAAGAGCTTGGAGATGTTCGCCGGAAGGTTGATTTGATACTTCGCAAGGTCTGCGTCAACCGTCTGCCGTGCCTGCGCGGCCCCGACAGTTGGTTGCGTGCTGACGTTGATGCCGTTGAAGTATGGGCCGGACGCGGCTATCACACGGTTCCCTTTGATCACAAGGCCAACGCCGCCGTTCTTGACATCGATGCCGCCGAAGGTTTGCTGGAAGCGCAGAAGCGAGCCGCCCAGAGCCTGCCTGTTACTGACCAGGCGCAAGTCCGCGACGTTACTGATTCCGAAGAGCGCGGCGTTCTCCTGTAGGAACGCGCGGCCAACCTCTTCGGGCGTTCCGCCGTAAGACTGGCTGGCGAAGTCGTAGACGACATCGGGCGAGCCGCCAAAATCATTCCAGCGCATAGTCATTTGCGGCGCGTTCGCGGCCGCCTTCAGCTGCTCAAGAGCCGCTAGCTGCTGGCTAGTGGCAGCGCGCGCGTTACCTAAAGCGCGCGTCGCGTTCAGGTCGTAGTTCGGCACCAGCCGCTTGTAAAGCTGTGACGCGCCGTTCGCGGAGTTCCTGTCGTTCGGTGACGCCTTCGTGCGGTTGAGCGGAAAATATATGGCCGCCAGTATCAGCGCACCGACGAGCGCGACGATGGCCAGTCTGTAAACGATGTTCGCTTTGGCTGCTCTGGACTTCATCCCTTCATCTCCTTCGTCTAATAAAAGAATCGGCATGGTGGTAGATTACGGATTGGACTTGAGAAATACTTGAGCGGCGGGCAGTGAAGACTTGAGCGGCGCGAGGGAAAACTTGAGTCGGGTTACGGCTGCTTTCAATCTGCTCTAAAATCTGTAGCGGAAGCATTCGCACCTCGCAACTAATATTGCAGTCTCCTTGCAGGCAGCCGCTTTTCCACTCCGTCATGTAATGAAAAGACAAGAACCGCCGGTTCCTCTTTATCGAGAAACCGGCGGTTGAATTTTTCTAAATTGGCTGAAGTCTCTTATTCGCCGAACAGTTCCGAGATGAGCCTCGTTATGGGCGATAGAAATTCAGACCGCTTGACGCCGCGCGCGGGCTCGAAGCGCGGCCCCGGAAACGCCTGAAACTGCCCCGGGCCAATCTGCTTTATCTCGGCCGGGAAGGCCTGCAACAGTCCACGGTCGAGCGCAATCTGTACGTAGCCGCGCAAGGCTCCCGGAATCTCCGCATTGTCCGTCAAGGCCTGCCCGTTATAGGTCACGTTCGTATTGGCCTTGGCCCGGGCCTCAGTATCCATCCTGAGAGCGCGCACCAGGGCCACGGCCTCTTCTAGACGCGTCACGCCCGCGCCGGGGCCGAACGCCGTCCCCGTCACTCCCATGATGCCTTCGCGCTTTAACGATTCCGCGAAGAGCTGTTCAGGACTGCCCGCCGCTATGTCCGAGAAGCTGGCCCGGTTCGGCACGTACTGCATGACGCGCGCACCCATCATCAGCGCTCGCGCGAGCTCCATGCGCGTCAGCACGTCTTCGGGACGAAAGGCCCCGGCCTCCGCTCCCATCACGCGGTCGTAGATTAAGCGGAATGCTTTGAGCCGCGCAGCTTCGTCCAGAGAGGCCGTGTCGGCCGCCTCGTTAGAGTCGTAGAGATAGTGCGTGACTACTATCCTGTAGGGCTGATTGGCCAGCACGCCCGCGCCCGCGAGCCCCGCTCTGACGGTGGCCGTCCCCGTGCCGCTCGCAGGCAGCTCAAGCTTCACCGTCTCGCGTTGTCCGAAGAGCCCGGCGAGGTTGATGCCGTCGGACTTAGCCTGTTGAGTGGCGGGCGTCTTCTGCGGGTCGCGGTAATTGACCGTTAAAGAGAGGTCGTTTGCCACGAGCTTCGTGTTGTCGACGACGAGCGCGTCCTCGCCCGCGGCGGCTCCCCACTCAAGGCGCACGAAGGTAAAGCGAGCGTTGGCCGGGATGTTGAAGGTGTGCGACTGAGACGAATTGGGAGCGACGCTTCCCTGAATCTGGTCGCCGGCCATCTTAGTCAGCGTCAGGCCCTTTCCCGTGAAGCCGAAATTCCCATAAGGCTTTGCGGGATTGAATACCGAATCCACCGCCGCGTGAACGTTGGCGAGCCCGGCCCCCGCCTCAAACTCGTCGTACGTGGCGAGCGGAGTCGCCGTCTTCTCAAGCAGCGCTTTTATATCCTCAGGCTGTAGCTGCGGGTTGGCCGAAAGGATGCTGGCGATGACGCCCGCAAGGTGCGGCGCGGCCATGGAAGTTCCGCCAATCTGCGTGTAGTTCGGCAGGAAGGCCGCAGGTATCTCCGTGTCCGCGTTGAGGCCGTTCTGCGTAAGATTCGTTCTGGCCCGCGCTGCCACCACGTCCGAAGTGAAGCCCTTCTCGACGGGCCCGCCCGTTCCAGGCGTAAGAATTGTCGGACGAATCACGGCGTCACCGAAATAGCCGCGCGAAGAGAATCCCGCGAGCCGCCCTTCCTTCGTGGACGCTCCGGCGGTGACGACCCACGGGATGGAGGCCCAGCGATTCTGCGTCCCCTCTCCCGAAGCCCCGTCGTTGCCGTTGGCGAAGACTATGACTATGCCGTTCTGCTCCACCAGGCGGCGGCTCGCCACGTTAATCGGATGGTCGGGGTCGACTTCGGCGGCGGAGTTCCCCCAGGAGCAGTTGATGACGCGTATGTTGTAGAGCCACTGCTTTGAAGCCGCGTATTCAAAAGCGGCTATCTGTCCCAGTATGAAGAGGCCGCCGCCTGAGCCAAGGCCCACTATGCTCGCGCCCTGCGCCACGCCCGAATATCGTCCGCCGCTGGCGGTTCCCCAACCGGCGGCTATAGACGCTACGTGCGTGCCGTGCCCGCCGTTCGTGTCCGAGTTGATGACGTTCTCAACATAGGTCATGGGCGTGATGCCCGCCACGGGATTGCCAGCGGCGTCCGGCCTTATGACCAGCCCGTCCCTGTCGTTCGGATTGACTATCACGTTCTGAATTGTCTTGTTGCCGGGGTCGTTCGGCATGAAGGTCAAGTCCTGATGCGAGGCGTCAACGCCCGTGTCGTTGATGGCTATAGTGATGCCTTTGCCGGCTACGGGCAGGCCGCCGTTTCTTTGCGTCAGGCCCGGGTCTTTGAGCAGGCGGTCAACGCCTATCAGTGGCTTTGTCTGATTCAGGTAGAGCTGCACGGGCGAGTTAAGATAGATAGAGCGCAGATCGTTCCAGCCCAAAAGCTCACGTATCTGAGTGGGCGTCGCGTTGACGGCCATAATAGGAAAGTTATTCATGCGCACGCCCGTAGTGATGCCGAGCGCGCCCGCGCGTGCGACCTGGTCGTCCGTCAGACGCTCGCCCTGAAAGGTAAGTATGACGCCGAAGAGCGCGTTGTTCGAGGCCGACGCCAGCCGCAGGTTCAGCTCAGGGTCAACTCTGGGTGTCGCCAGGCCCGCTCCGGCCATGAGCGTTAAAGTCAAAGCTGCGGCGAAAATTGCGCGTTCGATTTTCATGGAAAGCTCTCTCCCCTCTCTACGGTTTTGTACCGGTTCGGCCTGACGCCCCGACAACGTCTGGCCGAACCGGCACGGCAATCGCGACGCCGGTTCGCCGTATAATTAATGCGCCGCGATTGATCTCAAAGAACCAGCACCAGCTTCTAACGCGCACTGGTCTTGCGCTTCTTTCAAAGCTCTTACTCGACCTTGAAGTTTC
>DASVVZ010000544.1:0-3952 GCA_036389875.1 Pyrinomonadaceae bacterium | reverse complement strand
AGATAATCAACGCCCGTGGGCTCGTCCTTTATGCGGCGTCCGAGCGCTGTGTTCTCGCGCTGAAACGTCCAGGGGATGAAGGCCGTGAACCCGCCCGTCTCGTCCTGCAAATCCCTTATGCGCTCAAGGTGGCGTACGCGATGCGCGACTGAATCCCCTATCCCGAACATCATAGTCGCGGTCGAGCGCAATCCCACGTGATGAACCGCTCGCATCACATCCAGCCATTCGTCCGTAGTGCATTTGGTCGAGACGCGCTTTCGTACCTCGTCGTCCAGAATCTCAGCGCCGCCGCCCGGCAAGCTGTAGAGGCCAGCCGCTTTCAATCGCGCCAGAATCGTCTCGTAATCCAGCCCCGTGATTAAATGAAGGTTATGAATCTCCGGGGGAGAAAAGCAGTGCAGCTGTACGTTGGGATACTCCGCGTGGAGCGTGCGCAGCAGATCTTCGTACCACTCTATGCCGAAATCCGGGTGAAGCCCGCCCTGCATCAGGACGCCCGTACCTCCCAAAGCCACGGTCTCGTCTATCTTCTCTCGAATCTCGTCCAGCGTTCGCACGTACGTTTCGGCGTGGCCGGGCCTGCGATAGAAGGCGCAGAAGGTACAGACCACGTTGCAGACGTTCGTGTAGTTGATGTTGCGGTCAATGATGTACGTGACGATATCGTCCGGGTGCCAGCGCTTGCGAATCTCGTCGGCCGCCAGCCCTATGCGCACGAAATCATGCGACTCAAGAAGCTCCGTGCAATCATTGATCGAAAGCCGCTCGCCGCGGAGCGCGCGGTCAAGAATGGGTTGAATCTCTTTCATAATCTTTCAGCCATCGGATACCCGACTGCTCAATATTATCCCAGAGCCACGGGCAAACGTACAGCAGCGATAAGGAGGTCGTTCTCGCGGCTGCTCTTCATTGTCCTATCCACCGGACGGGTTTCCGGGCAGGGATGAGGCCGTGGCGGTGCGCCAGCGTGTAGAAAAGCTCAAGCCCCGCGAGCATCTCTGCGTCCAGTTTAAAGCAGATATTTTCGAGCAGGTAGCCGCGCAGCTCATCGCGCGCGAGCCCCAGCCTCTCTTCGTAAAGAGCCGCTATCTCTTCCACGTGCTCAAGCCCTTCGTCTCGCGCCCGCGCAAAATCAACGCCCCTCACTTTCTCTACGGACTGCGCGCGCGCCATCCACATGGCGAAGACGAATCCGAGCCCCGTATGCTCTCGCCAGAGGCCGGCCATGTCGAAGACGCGTAAGGTTTCACGCGGGAATGTCATCGCCGGGTCGCCGATAATCAGGGCCGCGTCCGCCTCGCCCAGCATGGCTTGCAAATCCGGCTCGGCCTGTTTCCACTCAGGCTCGCGCCCTATGAACTCGCGGAAGACCACGCGTATAAGGGCGACCGAGGTGCGCGACGAAGTGTCCAGCGCGACGCTTCGCACCTCCTTTAATTCGCGGCCCTTCGTCGCCAGCACTACGCTCCTGACGCGCGAGCGCGAGCCGACGCAGACGCGCGGGACGACCATGATTTCCTCTATGCGCTGGTACTCAATGACGGGCACGAGCGCCGCATCGACGCGGCCCTCGGCCAGCAGCCCGGCGCAACGCGCAGGTGCTTCGTGCATCAGTATGCGAGCCTGGTCGCGGCTGCTTCCCTCAAGAAAGCTCCAGACGAGCGGCGCCGTGTTCAGGTAGCTGGACGCGGCAATGAGCGGCGAGCTTTCCCGTTTGCTCTCTTCTTTAATAGCCTTTACTCCATCCCTTTAATGAAAACTTCCAGATGCTAACCGGAAGCGGAACGAAAGGCAAAAGGCGAATTTGCAGGCGAAAGAAAGCACGCCTTCCCTTTCTTCGCTTTTGCCTTTTTACTTTTGCCTGATTATATTGAAGTCGCATGCGAATCTATGACATAACGGTTCCGATTTCCGCCGCAGAGACGCCCACTTACCCTGGCGACCCCGGCATAGAGATCAAGCAGTGGGCCGCGCTGGCCAACGGCGATACGGCCAACGTCACCTTACTGCACTTTGGCGCTCACACGGCGACGCACATAGACGCGCCCGCCCATTTCATAGAGGGCGCGGCGAAGATTGATGCGCTGTCGCTGGACGCAATGATTGGACGTGCGCGCGTTCTGGAGATTCCCGAAGACGTGAGAGCGATAGATGCGCGCGAGCTGGCCCGGCATAATTTTGAGGGCGTGACCCGGCTGCTCTTCAAGACACGAAACTCGCGCTTCTGGGGTAAACAGTCAGGCAACTTTCGAGAGGATTTCACGTATATCGAACCGGACGGGGCGCGCCTGCTTACTGAATCGGGCGTAAGGCTCGTAGGCTTCGATTATCTCTCGGTTGAAAAATTCAGGTCCGAGCAGTTCGGGACGCATCTGGAGCTTTTGTCTCATCAAGTAGTCATAGTCGAGGGACTCAACCTGAGCGATGTTCCGCCCGGCGATTATGAGTTAATCTGTCTGCCGCTCAGGATCGCCAGCGGCACTGGCGACGGAGCCCCCGCGCGCGCAGTCCTGCGCACACTGGATTAGAAGAGATGCTACGTGAAGAATTCAGAGAGTTAAGGGAGCGCATGTCCCGTCTTTCAATCCCGGAGCTGATAGAAGAGCTCGGGAGCGACTCATTAAAGACGCGCTTTCTGGCGGAGATGTGCTTGCGCGATGCCGCGAACACCTGACTCAGTTTCCGCCCTGCGGATCCGCAGGCAGAACGCTTAAGCGGCATAGAAGACTGGCGCACATGGTGGCGCGCCCACGAAGGAAGATTCAAGAAGAGATGGCAGACGACAAGAATAGACCACGCGCAGGCGCAGACGCCGCCGCAGCAGGAACCCGCCCCTTAGAAGACACGCCCGCTTATCGTGAGCGCGTTTATGAGATAGTGCGAAGGATTCCTGCTGGGCGCGTCATGACTTACGGGCAGATTGCGGAAATCCTGGGCGAGGGCTACACGCCGCGCACAGTAGGCTTCGTCATGCACGCGGCTGATGAGGAGACGACGCCCTGGCAACGCGTCATCAACTCGCAGGGCGCTTGCTCGACCGGCCGCATAATCCTGCCCCCTGACAAGCAACAGCGCATGCTGGAAGCCGAAGGCGTTGAGTTCGATGCGCGCGGCCGTTGCAATCTGGGACTCTATCGGTGGGTGCCGGACGAGGCGCAGGGCGAGAACGCGGCGGACGCGCAGGGCAGCCTCTTTGCCGATTGAAGCTCTCTTCGCGTCAGGACAGTTCTACAGAGGAGGTGGTGGTATGAATAACGAAAGGCTTGTACGCGCGCCTTACGAGGTCAGCGCGCCGCACTATTCTGTCGCGCACCACATGGTGACCACGACCTTCGACATGCCCGGCTTTCGCATCACACAGAATCTGGGCGTAGTGCGCGGCATAGTGGTTCGCTCGCGCAACCTCTTCGTCAACATTGGCGCGGTCTTTCAATCCATGGTTGGCGGGAACATAGTCGCCTGGACTAAACTCTGCGAGCAGACTCGCGCCGACGCCTTCGAGATTATGATTCAGCACGCAACCGAGCTTGGCGCAAACGCCATCATAGGCGCTCGCTACGACACGACGGAAATCTCTTCGGGCGTGACCGAAGTGCTGGCTTACGGCACGGCCGTCATAGTCGAACCCACGGACGAGGCCGGCTATCGTTCATGACGGACAAAGCCCTTTCCCCGGACGAGACGCGCCGCATTTATGAAGCCTTCGAGCGCGTCCCGTATGCTCGTTTGATAGGAATCGAAGTCGGCCAACTGGAGCGAGGGGCGGCCACGCTTCACATGCTCGTGCGCGATGAGCTCAGACAGAATCTGGGCGTAGTGCATGGCGGCGCTACGGCTTCCCTGATAGACTCAGCCTCCGCTTTCGCCATCCTGACCCTGCTTGAGCCAGGCGAAACCACTACTACCATTGACCTTACGATTCATTTCCTGCGCCCGCTGATAAAGGGCC
>DASVVZ010000543.1:0-12526 GCA_036389875.1 Pyrinomonadaceae bacterium | reverse complement strand
CCGGTCTCAAGGCCCTTGCGGAACCAGCGCGCGCGCTGTTCGGAGGTGCCGTGTGTGAAGGAGTCCGGGACTACGCGGCCCTGTGATTCGCGTTGCAGGCGGTCGTCGCCTATGGCCGTGGCGGCGTTGAGGGCTTCCTCTATGTCGCCGACTTCGAGCAGCCCCTTCTTCTGCGCGTAGTAGGCCCAGACGCCCGCGTAGAAGTCTGCCTGAAGCTCAAGGCGCACGGAGAGCTGGTTCATCTCTCTTTCGCTGACTCTTCCGCGCATGGCGTCCACCCTGTCGGATGTGCCGAGCAGTTTTTGTACGTGATGGCCTATCTCGTGGGCTATGACGTAGGCTTGCGCGAAGTCGCCGGGCGCGCGGAAGCGGCTCCGCAGCTCGTCGAAAAAGGTGAGGTCAAGATAGACCTTGTTGTCGCCGGGACAGTAGAAGGGGCCTACGGCTGAGCTGGCCTGACCGCAGGCGGAGTCAACGACGTTCCTGAAGAGCACGAGCCTGGGCTGGTTGTACTGACGCCCCTCACGGCGGAAGATGTCCGTCCATATATCCTCCGTGCTGGCTAGTACTGCGGAGCTGAACTGCTTTGACTCTTCCTCAGCAGGGTTGGCAGACTTTGAGCTTTGAGGGCCGGAAGTCTGCTGCTGCCCGCCGCCCTGAAGCTGTTCGAGAATGGCGCGCGGGTCTCCGCCGAACAGGAGCGCTATCGCCAGTACGACAATCGTGCCGAGGCCGCCTCCGACGGCTAAACCTCTGCCGGAGCCTCTACGGTCTTCAATGTTAGAACTCTGTCGCTCGCCTCTCCAACGCATAGCCTTTACGGCCTCCTTAGCTTCTGCACATACACAACAAAAAGCCTCACAGCCCTAATATTAGCTTAAAACTTTTTTCTATTATGTCACATAAGCAATCGCAAAAAACTATATTTAGGCTTTAGAAGGGGAAGTGACAGCAAAGAGCGGGTAAATAGTGAATAGACGAACAGGTCTTACTATTTACCCTGCCCCCTGCCTTCTCGTGTAGTACTGGCCGTTCCAGGTGTAGACTCTTCTTCGAAGGCTGCGGCCGCTTGAGTCTTTGATGCTGCCCTCTCCGCCCGCGTCTTCGTAGGTGTAGAATCTCTCGGCCAGCCTGCTTCCTTTAATAATCCGCATCTCTGCGAACTCTTCAGGGAAAGTTCCGTCGTCCAGAATAAGCACAGACGTTATCCTGTTGGTGAGCCCCTTTCCGCTCTTAAAGATTTTGGCGGGAACGGCCCTGCCCGCAGTATTGTCTATAACGAAATAGTGGTTGGTAATGTAAGGGTTCAGGCCGCCGGTCGTGGTGGAGATTTCAATCAACTGCCGCCTGTTCAGGAGGGCGAAGTCGAGACCGATTGAGTTATCCGCCCTGGAGAAATGGCCGTCGAGCGCTTGCGTGACGATTGTGCGATCAGTTCTCCTGTAAAGCAGAAAGGCGTTGGAGCCGCCATAGCCGGTTTGATAACAGGGGTCGGAAGCGACGACCAGCCGAATGCTATCGTTCCCGAACAGGTTGACCGGATAGTCGCCGCGGCGAAACTTCACGGCCTCTTCTTCATCTAGCCGGCCCGCGCTGCCGCGCAGGTAACAGACGTTCATCTCCTCCACGCTCGCGCCCCACCAGTTGCTGCGGCCCGCAAAGGACGCCAGCCGCACCATGTACTCCCGAATCGCCCTCAATCGCTCGGGCCGCTTCAAAATCGCTTCGTCATAATCGTTCACGGCATCGGGCCTGCACCTGTAGCTCAATTTCGGAAGCGGCTGAAGACGCGCGAACACCTCCTGTCTACACGCCGGGGGCTCGTTCCCTTTCTGCGCGGACGCGCCTGCGTAGAGAAGCGCCGCCAGAATGATGAGCGCAAAGGATTTCAGAATCTTCTTCATAAGCACTGCTGTCGTTAGTCCTGTCTGCTCCGTGCTCTGGACTCAATCTCTCTCTGCCCGGCGGTTTTCGCGTAGGATATTGCGAAGAGCGCGCCGAGTATAAGGTCTATGATTCCCGCCGCGAGCATCAACGGGCCGACGCGGTTCAAGGTGAAAAGGATTATGACGGGGATGCCGAAGCTGGCCTTCTCCAGAATGGAGGGAATCATCATCAGGCGATAGCGAACGGGGTCTCGCGACAGTATTAGAAAGAGAACCTGCCAGGCCACGGCCACGCCTATGAAGCCGTAGAAATACTCCGGGTGAGTGATGGCCGGCGGGTAGTCGCGCCCCGTCTTTTCTTCCAGAAAATACTGCGGCAGTAGAGCGAGCAGGCCATACACGCCCGCCGCCGTGTAGACGATTTTAGCGAATCTCATAATATTTAAGACGGTATTGCCGTTAATTCGTCCCCTCTGTGGGAGCGCCCGATTCTTTCCATGTCTTCCAGCCGCCCGCCATGGAGTAGACGTTTCTGTAACCCATCTTCCGGAGCATGTCCGTAGCGAGGGCGGAGCGATAGCCGCCGCCGCAGTAGAGTATGAGTTCCGTATCCTTGTCCGGCACCTGCACTTCAATATCGCGCTCTATGATTCCCTTGCCTAAATGCTCGGCTCCACGGGCGTGCCCCGCCTGCCACTCGTTGTCTTCACGCACGTCAATGAGCCGCGCGCCCGTGTTAGCCTTGAGCCGCTCGCGCGCCTCCTCTACCGTTACTTCGTTGATGCGCGTCCTGGCGTCTTCGACTATCTTCAGAAAACCTTCGGAGTGTTTCATAGAAAGCCCTCTCGCTTCTGCTTCTTACTTGACTTCTCCTGGCCGTGCGGTTAAATCATAGCGCGTCGGAAACCCTTTTGAGGAGAGGAAAAGTGCGCTTAAAGCCGGCCTGCCTCGTGCTGATGATAGTAGCTTCACTGCTTCTAGCGGGATGCAGAAGGGACTCGGAGATTAACTCTGCCCTGGCCGAGATAGATGCTTTCACTATCGAGATAGAAGGACGCGTCAAGTCCAATCCCACCACCGAAGGCATAGATGCAGCGCAAGCCTACCTGGATTCACGCAAGCGCGAGATGAAGGCTAAGACCGCTTTGCTGACCGGCGTGCGCGGCGTTCAAATCAGCGACGAGAACGAGCGCAGGCTCATAGACACCGTCCGGCGCAACCAGATGACCATCGTCGGACTGCAATCCATGCCGATAGCACCCACCGATGCCGCCTTCAAAACAAAACTGGACAAGCTCATCAACGATTACCTGAGCCTCTTTCAGGCCTGACGCCCGAAAGCCTCTTAGAGCTTCAGGCCCTGTGCTCGCTTTGTAGTAAACGGGGCTGACGCATTATAATACCCGTCTTTAATGTAAGCACGAAAATTAAAGATTTAATGCGGGTCGGAGTATTGCGCTCGTGCGCGCACCGGACGCGGCTTGAAAGCGGCTGTCGCCGAGTCTTTTGCGCGCCCCGGCTTTGGCGACGAGCGACGGAAAAAGTGAGGCTTCGGATGAAAAAGAGCGAGATCATAGAGCGCGTGCGCGCCTCGCATCAAAAGTTGACGGACGCCCTAGAAGGCTTGTCCCAGGACGAGGACACGCGCAAAGGTCTGACCGAGCAGTGGTCTATAAAGGACGCGCTCTCTCACATCACGGCCTGGGAGATTGAAGGTGCGCGTAGCTTGCGCGAGATTCAGGCCGGCACATGGAAGCCGCGTAAGCTCAACCGGGAGTTGATAGACGAATTCAACGCGCGTGCCGTAATGGAGCGCGCCGCACGCAGCTTTGCAGAAGTCCGCGAAGAGTTCGACCGCGCGCACGCCGAGATGGAGCAGGTAATGGCATCTCTGCCGGACGAGATTGAGGAAAAGTCGCCTGCCTACAAGTTCATAGAGGGCGTCACCTTTGAACATCACGCGCATCACGCGGAGCAGATAGCTAACTACAGAAACAGTTTTCAGTAGTGGGTGTTCAGTTTTCAGCAAGAAGACGATTCGCTCGTTGCTGAAAACTGAAAACTCAAGACTGATTACTGAGCACTGTCTTTTAAGGAGAGAACCATTGGCTACGGAACAGTTTGATGTCACGGTTATAGGGAGCGGGCCGGGCGGCTATGTGGCCGCAATCAGGGGCGCTCAGCTCGGCTTGAAGGTCGCGATCGTCGAGAAGGACAAGCGGCTGGGCGGCACCTGTACGCTGCGGGGCTGTATCCCGACGAAGGCGCTTCTGATGTCGGCGCACGTTTATGAGCAGATGCAGCACGCCAAGGATTTCGGCGTGCAGGCGTCCGAGATTCAGCTTGCCTTCGCCGACGTGCAGAAGCGCAAGGACAAGGTCGTGATGAAGAACTCTAAGGGCATAGAGTACCTTATGAAGAAGAACACCATCACGGTCTTCAAGGGCAAGGGCAGGCTGGCCCTGCCCGGCAAGGTTGAAGTCACGGGCGACGACGGCCAGACGCAAAGCATCAACAGCCGAAACATCATCATCGCCACGGGCTCCGTCGTCAGGCCCATCCCGGGTTTTGAAGTTGACGGCGAGCGCGTGGTCAACTCCGACCAGATTCTCGAATTGAAAGATGTGCCGAAGTCGCTAATCGTCATGGGCGCGGGCGCCGTCGGCGTGGAGTTCGCCTCCGTCTACTCGCGCTTCGGCTCGGACACGACCATAGTTGAGCTGATGCCCAGACTTCTCCCGCTCGAAGACGAAGAGGTCTCAAAGGAGCTTGAGAAATCGTTTCGCAAGCGCGGCATCAAATCGCAGCTCGATACGAAGCTCGAAAAGCTTGAGAAGACCGAATCAGGGATTCGCCTCACGGGCAAGACCTCCAAGGGAGAGGAAGTGACGCTCGAGGCAGAGATGCTTCTGGTGGCCGTGGGGCGTATGCCTTACCTTGAGGGCCTGGGGCTCGAAGGGACGAAGATAAAGGTCGAGCGCGGCGCGATTCAGGTGGACGAATTCCTTCGCACCGGAGAACCCAACGTCTACGCCATAGGCGACGTTATCCCTACGCCGTGGCTGGCTCACCTTGCCTCCAAGGAAGGCATACTCGCCGTGGAACAGATTGCCGGACAGCACGCGCAGCCTATAAATCTGCGTCACGTTCCCTCCTGCACCTACTGCGACCCGGAGGTGGCGAGCGTCGGGCTGACCGAAGCGGCCGCGCGCAAAGAAGGCTACGACGTGAAGGTGGCGAAGTTTCCCTTCTCGGCATCCGGCAAGGCGCGCATCCTCGGCGAAGAAGAGGGCTTCGTCAAGATAGTCTCCGAAACCAAGTACGACGAATTGCTGGGCGTGCACATCATTGGCCCGCACGCCACGGAGCTTATCGCGGAAGCCTGCGTCGCACTTCAGCTCGAATCGACCGCCGACGAACTGGGCCGCACGATGCACGCGCACCCGACCATAGCGGAAACCGTCATGGAAGCCGCCGAAGGCATCCACGGCTTGACGATACACATTTAGCCATCAGCCATCAGCTTTTGTCTCCGGCAGACTGCTGATAGCCGATTGCCGGCAGCTTTCTTTATGAAAAAACAGCGCAAACAGTCACAGGGTAACGGCAAGGGCGCGACGGTGGCGGCGGCCGCTGACGCTCCGGCAGAGAAGCTTTCGTGTACGAGCGAGACGACTTTGACGCCTGAGCAGATGCTTGAGCTTTATCGTTATCTTAAATTGACGCGAATGGTGGAAGAGCGTCTGGTCAATCTCTACCGGCAGACGAAAGTTGTCGGCGGCGTCTTTCGCTCGCTCGGCCAGGAAGCGACTGCGGTCGGCACCGCCTACGCCCTCGGGCCGCAGGATTTCGTCAGCCCACTGATTAGAGACCTGGGGGCGGTGCTCGTCAAAGGCATTCGCCCGCGAGAGATTTTCGCGCAGTACATGGCCAAGGCATGGGGGCCTTCGGGCGGGCGCGACCTGAACATTCACTTCGGCAACATGGAGAAGGGTTTTATAGGGCCTATCTCTCACCTGGGCGACATGATTCCCGTGATGACGGGCGTAGTTCTGGGTGCCCGCATGCAGCAGAAGGACACGGCCGCGCTTGTTTACATAGGCGACGGCGGAATGAGCACGGGCGCTTTTCACGAGGGCCTGAACTTCGCGGCCGTACAGAAACTCCCGCTCATAGTCGTAGGCGAATATAACCATTACGCTTATTCCACGCCCACCAGGCTGCAGACGGCCGTGGAGAATCTGGCTGACAAGGCGGCCGGCTACGGCATCCCCGGCCACATAGTTGACGGCAACGACATCGTCGCCTGTTATGAAGTGGCTCGCCGTGCGCTTGAGTATGCCAGGGGCGGAGGCGGGGCCGTACTGATTGAAGCCAAGACCTATCGCCGCAAAGGGCACGCCGAGCACGACGACCAGCGCTACGTCCCCGAGGGAGAGATAGACTGGTGGGAGAAGAACAACGACCCGATTGACCGTTACGAGAGATTCTTATTGAAGCGGGGCGTGGCTACGCAGGAGAAGCTGGAGGCCGTCGCGGCCGACATCCAGCGCGAGATTGACGAAGACGTGGCGTGGGCCGAAAGCTCTCCCATGCCCGAGCCCGAGCAGGCCGCCCACAACGTCTTCGACAACTCAATTGTGCCGCCCGCTTTTCGTCCGAAAGTTTTAGAGAGCTAGAAGCGCAAGACTCAGGTTTATAAACGAGAATGTCAACTGCAACAAAAAAAGAGAATAAGCAGACGCGCCCGGCGCGCGGCGGCCAGGCGACTTTGGTCGAGGCCATACGCCAGGGCATCTGGGAAGAGATGGAGAGTGACCCCAAGGTCTTTGTCATAGGCGAGGACGTGGGCGCTTACGGCGGCGCTTTCAAGGTGACCGACGGGCTCATAGACGAGTTCGGCGAAGGAAGAGTGATTGATACGCCAATCAGCGAAGCTGCCATTGTCGGCGCGGCCTGCGGCGCGGCGCTCATGGGCATGAAGCCCGTGGCCGAGTTTCAGTTCATAGACTTCATCTCGGCTGGCTTCGACATGCTGACCAACTACGCGGCCAAGTGTCGTTATCGCTGGGGCGCGGGGCTCCAGGCAGTGTTTCGCGGCCCATGCGGCGGCGGCGTGCACTCCGGCCCCTTTCACTCGCTGAACGCGGAAGCCTTCTTCATGAATACGGCCGGGCTCAAGATGGTGGAGCCTTCCACGGCCTATGACGCTAAGGGCTTAATCAAGGCAGCCATACGCGACCCTGACCCCGTGCTCTTCTTCGAGCACAAGAAGCTCTACCGCCTGCCGCGTCTCAGGGAAGAGCTGCCCGAAGATGATTACATAGTGCCGATTGGGAAGGCCCGCACGCGGCGCGAAGGCCGAGACCTCTCCATCATTACCTTCGGCGCGATGACGCTGACCGCCCTCGATGCTGCCGAAGAATTGGAGAAAGAGGGGCTCGACGTTGAGGTCATAGACCTGCGCACGCTCGCGCCCCTGGACAAGCAGGCCATTCTAGATTCCGTCAGGAAGACGAGCCGCGTGATGGTGCTGCACGAAGCGTCGCGCACGGGCGGCATCGGCGGCGAGATTGCGGCGACAATTGCCGAAGAGGCTTTTGAGTGGCTGGACGCTCCCGTCGTGCGGGTCGCTTCCATAGATACGCCCGTGCCTTATTCGCCGCCGCTCGAAGAATATTACATGCCGCAGACGAAGGACGTGCTGGATGCGGCGCGTAGACTGGCAGCCTACTAGAAGGATGATGAGATTCATCCTTCAGTCGCGAGAGGAGAACGAAAATGCCCAAGTATGTAATCGAGCGAGACATGCCCGGCGTAGGCCGTCTGTCCGCCGAAGAGTTGCAGGGGGCCTCGCAAACGTCTTGCAGCGTCCTGCAAAATTTGGGGCCGCAGATACAGTGGGTGCAAAGCTATGTGACGGACGACAAGATTTACTGCGTCTACATAGCGCCCGACGAAGAGATGATTCGAGAGCACGCGAAGCAGGGCGGATTCCCCGCCAACCGCATCTCGGAAGTCAAAGGTATAATCGATCCGACAACGGCCGAGGGATAGTTTTCAGTTTTCAGTTAAAAGCAGGTCGTTCTTTGCTGAAAACCGAGAACTGAAAACTGTTTATGGAGTATTTATGAGCACAGAAGTCGTCATGCCGCAGATGGGCGAGTCCATAGCGGAGGGTACTATTACAAAGTGGTTGAAGAAGGTCGGCGAGCGCGTGGAGCGCGACGAGCCTCTCTTTGAGATCTCTACAGACAAGGTGGACGCGGAGATTCCAAGCCCCGCCGCGGGCACGCTCACCGAGATTAAGTTTCAAGAGGGAACGACCGTAGAGGTCAACACGGTCGTGGCCGTGCTGGACGGAGGTCAGGGCGCAAACGGGGGCGGCGCAAGCAGTGTAGCTTCGCAGCCAACCGCTCCCGCTTCGCAGGCCGCAGTGGCGTCTGAGCCGCCGCCGCCTCCGCCTCCGCCCGCAGCGCCGCCCGCGCAGGCAGCGCCCCAGCCGCCGCCATCAGAGCCCGCCGCACAGCCGCAGCCGCAGGCAGCTTCGACCGGGCAGCCGCAAGAAGCGCAGGCTTCGGCGCAGGCACCCGCCGCCAAGGTAGATCTTGCGTCACAGTCTGCGGAAGAGCTGCGACGTACGCGCTCAAGCCCCCTTGTGCGCAACATAGCGCGTGAGCACGGCATAGACATCTCGCAGCTGGAAGGCACGGGGATGAGCGGTCGCGTCACGAAGAACGACATTCTGAGCTACATAGAATCCGGCGCGGCCATGTCGCCTCAGCAGGCAATGCAGGCAGGGCAGGCCCAAGGCGCACAAGCGGCGCCTCCTCCTGTTCAGGCGCCGCCCCCTGTGCAGCCTGCGGCGGGAGACCGCGTAGAGCCCATGACAACCATGCGCAAGAAGATAGCCGAGCACATGGTCTTGTCGCGGCGCACCTCAGCGCACGTCACTACAGTCTACGAGATAGACATGACCAGAATCGCGCGCCTGCGTGATCAGCACAAGGCTACGTTCTTCGAGCGATACGGCACGAAGCTCAGCTACATGCCGTTTATCTTCCAGGCCGTGACCAGCGCGATTCGCAAGTTTCCAATCTTCAACTCGCAGGTCTCGGGCGACCAGATTATCTACAAGCGCGACATAAATCTGGGCATGGCGGTTGCGCTCGACTGGGGACTGATCGTGCCCGTCATTAAGCGCGCCGACGACCTCTCTATTTCGGGACTGGCGCGAGCGGCCAATGACCTGGCAGACCGGGCACGCACCAAGCAGTTGAAGCCGGACGAGGTGGCGGGCGGAACATTCACCATCACCAACCCTGGTGTCTTCGGCGGGCTCTTCGGCACGCCCATCATCAACCAGCCGCAGGTGGCCATACTCGGCGTCGGCGCGATAGAGAAGCGCGCGAAGGTCGTCACAAGCCCGGAAGGTGATGACTACATAGCGATTCGTCACATGGCCTACTTCGCTTTGACTTTCGACCATCGCACCATTGACGGCTCCGACGCTGAGAAGTTCCTGGGCTACGTCAAAGAGCTGCTGGAGGCTGCGCAGTTCCAGGTCTGAGTGTGTAAACATCTCAACAAGAGATTCGAACAGGGATGGATAGGCTATACGGGATAAAGGCAGAACGATTACTTCTTCTTTATCCTGACTGCCCCGTCTATCCCTCTTAATTTATTT
Source organism: Pyrinomonadaceae bacterium (assembly GCA_036389875.1). Classification (GTDB taxonomy): domain Bacteria; phylum Acidobacteriota; class Blastocatellia; order Pyrinomonadales; family Pyrinomonadaceae; genus JACVRN01. The sequence continues at coordinate 2,953 of DASVVZ010000543.1, read as the reverse complement.
CTCGCCGGGACAATGCTATGCCGAGCGCCAGAGAATCAGCGTGGCGAACTGAGCTGAATGATTTAATGCGTGGCGCAGCCGGGGCCTTTCTCTTCGGCGCGCCCTTCCTCTATACGATGGAGGTCTGGTGGAAAGGAAACTTCACATCGCCGCCGCACATGTTGATTGTCCTCGGCATCGCTTACGTGGCGCTCATTCTGCTTAACCTGCGCGGCGGCTTTCGCTCGGAAGGCGCGCACACCTGGCCGCGAATCTTCACAAACAGCGTGGAAGCCCTGGCGCTTGCGTTTCTGTGCGCGACCCTCAGCCTGACCCTGATGGGAATCCTCAATTTCAACACGGGCCTTGAAGCGATGATGGGACGCATCATCATGGAGGCGCTGCCCTTCAGCATTGGCGTAGGCATAGCCGACAACGTGCTTCTGAGGGCCGACGACGACAACGATTCCTCACAGGACGCGGCGCAACATCAATGGCACGACCACGCGTGGCGCGGCACGCTTTCGGATGCGGGCGCGACCCTTCTTGGTGCAGTTATCGTTTCCGCCTCGATTGCTCCGACGGACGAGATTCCCATGATAGCAAGTAAGCTCTCGCCGCTGAGGCTGATCGCCATCATCCTGGGCTCGCTCTTTCTCTCCTACATCATCGTCTTCGAGGCCAACTTCGGCGCGCAGAAGATGCGCCGCTCGCAGCCGGGCCTCTTCCAGAGCCCCATCAGCGAGACTCTGGCTTCCTACATCATTTCGCTGCTGATAGCATTCTCCATGCTCTGGGTCTTCCAGTTGATTCGCCTTGAAGACCCTCTTAGCCAGTGGATTAGCTATACGATTGTGCTGGGCTTTCCCGCCACGCTCGGCGGCGCTGCCGGGAGGCTCGCCCTATGACGAAGAAGAAGGCTGCGGGCGCGAACCTGCCGCGCACCACTGCCGAGTGGGTGTCGCTGATTATCTCGGCTCTGCTACTGGCGGGAGTCGTCGGCATAGTTTTAGCGCTCTGGCTTAACTCTCCCGACAGTCCCGCGCGCTTTCGCATTGAGCGCGGTACGCCTCGCAACGAGGCGGGACAATTCTACCTGCCGATTAAAGTCACCAATGAAGGAGACACTACGGGCGCTCAGGTCACAATCGAGGGGAAGCTCAAGGTTAATGAAAGGGAGGAGACGGCGGCCACCACCTTTGACTTTATCCCCGCACGCTCCAGCGCCGAAGGCATACTCATCTTCATAGCCGAGCCCGGCTCTGCGGAAGTGCGCGTCATCAGCTACCAGCAACCCTAACCGCTCCATCGCCCGCACGCGTGCCCCCCGGACATGGACACTTATCAGTCAATGTTTAACTGCCGAAAGTACCGTTGAGGTACAGCCTTCTGTTTTATGCTCACCCGCACGCAGAGTTTATCTAACTATAGCTATGCGAGTTAAACGAAGCGCCGAACCTGCTGCCTGAGGAAGCGCGTGCTGGCACGCTTGTTGCTCTCCGACTTACGAAGAATGACGCACACACTCTCCCGTGAATATTCTTGAGCTTTGAAAGGAGAGCCTCTTTTATGAGCAGTAAGGTTTCGAATTTTATGAAGATGTTGGGGCTGGCGCTCTGTTGCGCTGTGGCTCTGTCAATTCCGGCCTACGGGCAGGGCAAGGGTAAGGGACTCGGGAAAGGTCGCAACAGGATAGAGATTGCGCGTAACTCTACGCCCGGGATTCCGACCAGCGGGCGTGGGCGCGGGCGCAATTATAATCCGGGGACGCCGCGCGGGCGCTACATCCGCACGACATCAATCGTCCGTACCAGAAACAGAAACATAACCGTGCCGCGCAGAATCATGCGAGAACGCAACACCAATCCCGGCACTGCGCGCGGCCGTATCAGCTAATCGGCTGCTTACGACGGCTTCGTGTCTCAGGCGGGCTTCCCTTACAGCGCACGCTCTCTTTAGTAGAGACGGCGGGCCTGCGCAAGGGGCGCCCGCCCTTTCTATAAGTCCGGCTCTTGGCGTTCGGCGAGGCTCTTCCAAGATTGCCGTAGGATTATAATTTGATAATGATTGATTGAATTGGCCGCTTTTGGCTCATGTCCTGCTTGACTTCGTTCCATGGTTCGTTAGAATCTCGCCTTTTAGTTGACTGGTTTCAATAAAGCATCTCCTCGCATGGAAGCCATTTACCGAAAACAGGCTATGTAGCTTGTTCTTATCAACCCGGCGCGCCCGTCGCTTTTCCGAGTTGCAGAAGCGGCGGCTTAGCCAAAATCAACCGAGACGCGGGTCGCCTGAGCGCTCAAACCTTAAAACGGGAGCGCTCCCCGGCAGCTTCTCGCAGACGGAGCTAAATATGAGTGTCACTAGATTTAGGTTTCTTTCTATTCTAACGCTTGCCGCCCTGTTCGCGCTGGCGGCATCAGGGACGGCACTGGCGCAAAGTGCCGGGACTGACTCTTCAATCCAGAGCAGGACTCGCACTGTCTCCAGCGGCCAGAAGATGAAGATTAAGGGAACGGTCGTGCGCAGAGACGCAGATACTTTCACCGTGCGCGACATGAACGGCATGGACACAGTCGTCCTTCTAACCGATAGAACCAGCGTCAGGACAAAGGGCGGATTTCTTCGCTCAGGCACAAACTACGGCACGACTCAAATCCTTCGCGGCCTGAATATCGAAGTAGAAGGCCGCGGCGACTCCACGGGCCAGCTCGTTGCCGAGAAGGTTCGTTTCAACGAATCAGACCTGCGCGTTGCTCAGACGGTGGAGTCCCGAGTCAACCCCGTGGAGAACAGAGTGGGCGAGGCCGAGCAGAGAGTCAGCCAGGTGGAACAGAACGCCCAGCGCATGAGCGGGCAGATTGACGAGCTGGCAGCGGTATCGAACGCCGCACGAGGCGGGGCCAGGGCCGCTCAACAGACTGCCGACGCGGCCGTCGCAGGTGTTAATGCTACAAACGAGCGCATCTCAGCC
>DASVVZ010000542.1:0-10143 GCA_036389875.1 Pyrinomonadaceae bacterium | reverse complement strand
TGATAGAAGATGACGTGGAGATAGGAGCCGGCAGTTGCGTCGATAGAGGCGCGCTCGGAGCCACGCGCATAGGGCGCTGGACGAAGCTGGACAACCTGGTTCAGATAGCGCACAACGTCGAGATAGGCGAGCGCGTGGTGATAGCCGCGCAGACCGGAATCTCCGGCAGCACAATCATAGAAGACGACGCCATCATCGGCGGACAGGTCGGCATGGGCGACCATGCTAGAGTGCGTCGCGGGGCCGTCATAGGCTCCAAGGCAGGCATTCTGCCCGGCAAGATTGTGCGCGCGGGAAGCGTCGTGTGGGGCATCCCTGCGCGGCCCTTGGATGAATACAAGCGTCTCAACGCTCACTGGGGAAGATTGCCCGAGACTCGTGCGGAAGTTGAGCGCCTGGGACAACAGATGAAAGAAGTGCTGGCCCGCCTGGAAGAGAAAGAATAAGCGGCCTCGGGTCTCATCATGAAATTCTCTTTTGAAGTCGGCTTTGATGAACAGCACGTCGTCGGCCTGAGCTACAATCAGATGGTGGGGCTGCTCAGCATCTCTGTGGACAACAGGGAGGTGATACGCGAGCAGCGCACCTTCTCGCTCTCTCTCGTCAGAAAGTATGAGTTCGACGTGGGCACGGGCGAGCGTCACTCGGTCAGGATAGAGAAGGAGCGAAAGCTCCTGCTGGCGGGCGTGAGGCCGCAGAAGTACCGCGTCTACGTGGACGGGCAATTGATAAGAGAATACGAGGGGATGTAAGAACGCGAGTTTAAGGGGCTGGATTTAATGAAGAGAATATTACCGGCTTTCGTACTGATGGCTTTCGCCGTAGTTGCGGCCTGCTCAAGCCCGGCTACCCAAAATGGCGCGACGCCGCCGCCGGGCGCTTCCAGCTCCGAGACGCCGAAAACAGTTGAGAGAGAAGACGCAGAGTTACAGAGGCAGATAGAGCAGATAGCTCCCGACGCGAAGGGACGCGTAGGCGTGCGCGCGCTTCTGCTTGAGACGGGCCAGGCGGTTTCGCTCAACGCTAAAGAGCACTATCCCATGCAGAGCGTCTATAAGCTGCCTATAGGAATGGCCGTCCTCGAACAGGTTGACGCGGGAAAGCTCCGTCTGGATCAGCGCGTGCGCATAGAGAAGAGCGACTACCTGAAGAAGGAGCAGCACAGCCCCATACGGGACAGGAATCCCGAAGGAGTGGAGCTGAGCCTGGAAGAGGTGCTGCGCTTTGCCGTCTCGGAGTCCGATGGCGTGGCTTCGGACGTGGCGCTGAGACTCGCTGGCGGGGCCGAAGCCGTCATGAGATACCTGGGCGGTCTTAAGGTCAACGAGATAATCGTGGCCAACTCCGAGAGGGAGATAGGACAGGATTGGGAAACGCAGTATCGCAACTGGGCTTCGCCGGAAGGCGCGCTCGCGCTGCTGAAGGCGATTCACGAGCGGCGCGGGCTCTCCGAAAAGAGCTACGCCCTGCTGCTTAAATTCATGACGGATTCACCGACAGGCCCTAAGCGGCTCAAGGGACTTTTGCCGGCAGGCGCCGTGGTCGCGCATAAGACTGGAACCTCCAACACAAACGCGAGCGGCATCTCCGCCGCTATGAATGATATTGGAATCATCACGCTCCCCAACGGGCGGCACGTAGCCATAGCTGTTTTTGTCTCGGACTCTCCGACGGACGAAGCCACGCGCGAAGGAGTCATAGCCAGGATAGCCAAAGCCGTCTGGGACAAGTGGGGCAGCCAGGGATAAAGAGAAGGCGAAGACTGAAACCACTAGATCACACGCGCGACACGAAATGCCTTCTCTCTTTCGTGACGCTTAGTGTGTGATCTAGTGGTTTCAGTCTTCTTCAGTCTTACGGTTTCCATCCTCGTATAGCGCCGAGCACCGCGTCAGCCGCGCGAAGCGACGCGCCGCCCGCTCCGAGCCTGTCTGTGGCGGCAGTCAGGCGCGCTCGAAACTCCCGGTTGCGCTCGTCGTCCAGAAGCGAAAGCAGCTCCTCCGAAAGCTTCTCGCCCGTCAGGTCGTTCTGTATCAGCTCCGTCGCCAGTCGCTCGCCCGCTATCAGATTCGTCAGCCCGTAGTGCTCCGTGTGTATGAGGCTTCCCAGTATGTGCCAGTTCAGAAGCGACTCTTTGTAGACTATGACCTGCGGCACCCCCAGCAGCGCCGCCTCCAGCGTGGCCGTGCCGCTCGTGATGGCCGCAGCGTCGGCAGCCCCAAGCGCCTCTCGCGTCTCGCCCTGCACGACGCGTAGAGCCTGCGGCAGCGCGAGACCGCGTTTGAGAGCGGCGCTCGTGTGAGCTTCCGCTTCAGGCAGCGCTCTTGCGGGCGCCAGAGCTATGACGAACTGAGCTTCCGCCAGCCTGGCAGAGAGCAGGCTGGCGGCTTCCACCATGACGGGAAGTATGCGCTCAAGCTCTTTACGACGACTGCCGGGAAGAAGGGCTATCACGGGGCGCGAAGGGACTAGCCCGTGACGCGTGCAGAACTCTTCCCGGCTCGTGCCCGCGCGCACAGCGCCCGCCAGCGGGTGGCCTACGAATTCCACGTGGCGCACGCCGTGCCGGTCGTACCAATCCTTTTCAAACGGAAGAATCGTGAGCAGCAGATCGACATCGCGGCGTATGCTCCGCACACGGTGCGAGCGCCAGGCCCAGAGCTGCGGGCTGATATAGTAGATGACTCGCAGCCCACACTTACGAAGCGCACGCGCGAGCCTGAGGTTGAAGTCGGGCCAGTCGACCAGCACCACTGCATCGGGCCTGCGCTGCTCGGCGGCGCGCCTGAGCGCCTTGTAGGCTCGCCAGAATCGCGGCAGCGCGCGACCTATCTCGGCCAGTCCCACTATGGAGAGGTCGTCGGAATGTACTATTGATTCGACGCCAGCGGCGCGCAACTCCAGGCCGGTCGCTCCGAAGAGCTGAAAACTGGTCTGCGGCGCACGCTCCTTTAGAGCACGCACTAGCGAAGCCGCGTGAGCGTCGCCCGAAGCCTCGCCCGCCACAATCATCAAACTGATGCGCTCATCCATTAAGCCGGAATCATAAGAAGACTAGAGACAAAAGGCAAAAGACGGGTGAATAGTAGGTGGTAAATGGTGAATGGACGAACGAAGGTTTTCTATTCATCATTTATCATTCACCATTTACCCGCCCCTTTTCCTTTTGCCTTTCTCTTGTGTTAGCATCTGGCGCGTTGTCGAAAAATTACCGGGGCATGAGCGCCAGCCGACTTCAACTTTGCTCCCAGGGGGCAGCGCTCGCCCGGCTTCAGAGGTTTAAGGCCAACTCCTTGCACAAGGTTTTTCCCCCCTCAAGCTTACACGCTCGTGCGGCGATTCTGTTCGCCTCCCTTGCGCTCGTCTGCCTTGCGGGCGCTCCGGCGGCGCTCGCGCAGCAGCCGAATCCCGTGGAGCGTCGCGTGACGAATCCCGTGACGGACACGCCGAACGTCAACCCGCTTGAGCAGCCGCAGCCCATACGCCCCCGCCTGCCCGTGCGCGCAGAACAGGGGGCGCAGCCGACCGACGTGCTGGACGTGCGCGCAGACCGTGAAAGCATATCCGGGCCGCAGGATGCGCGCGTCGTCGTATATGAAGGCAACGTTGACGCGCGTATAGGAACCTTTCGCCTGCAAGCCGACAAGGTGACGGTCTACACGGCCAGCAACCGCGTCATAGCCGAAGGCAACGTGGTCTTTGACCAGGAGCCGGGGCAGCGCATCACGGGCACGCGCGCGGAGTGGAACTACCGCACCAAGCTGGGCTTCTTCATCAACAGCACAGGCTTCACCAACCAGACCAACGACGGCACGATCATGTACTTTGTGGCCGACAGCGTAGAGAAGGTGAGCCTGGACACCATCGTCGTCGTCAACGGAGAGATAACCGCGTGCGGCGACGACAACGTCCCGAAGTGGAGCTTTCGCGCCCGCCGCGCGGTCATTAAGCAGAACGACCGCGTGCGGCTCGGGCAGCCGACCTTCCGCGTCAAGGGCGTCCCCGTCGTCTGGCTCCCGTTTGCCTCCATCTCGCTCAAGCGTCGAGACCGCGCCTCCGGCTTTTTGACTCCGACCTTTTCAGGCTCAGGCGACAAGGGCTTTCGCATGTCCAACGCCTACTACCAGACGCTAGGGCGCTCGGCGGACGTGACGTTTCGCAACGACATATACACGGCGCGGGGCATCGGCTTCGGCATGGATCTGAGGACGCGAGCCAACTCCCGCTCCTATCTGAACCTGGGCTTCTACGCCGTGAAAGACAGGATCTTAGGGGCTAAAGCGGACGAGCAGCACCCGGATCAGGGCGGCTCAAGCTTTTACGCGGACGGCGTGCATTACTTTCAGAACGGTTTTATGGCGGCGGCTGATGTGAACGTCACCTCGAACCTGACTTTCCGGCAGGTCTTCTCTGACCAGGTGCAGCAGGCCATCTCGCCCGAAGAGCGCTCGCAGGTTTACGTCAACAGGAATTTCGGAGACTACAGCTTCAACTTTCTGGCGCGCACGCAGGTAACTACGCTCGGAACGTCTCGCATACGCATACGCCAGCTTCCATCCATCTCTCTTGAGAAGCGCGCGTCCGCCCTGAAATTCTTCGAGCGCCTGCCGCTCTACTTCTCCATAGAAGGCTCAATCGAGGGGATGAGCCGCAAGGAGACGCCGGAAGACGTGGCGCTCTTCGCGGAGCAGGTGCGGGGCGGCTTCCCCATCATCACGCCTTCGATAGTGCAGCGCCTGGATATTTACCCGCGCTTCTCTCTGCCTCTGAATTTCAAAGGGTGGGGCGTGACGGCGACCGCAGGGGTGCGCGCAACCTACTATTCAAATTCGATTGACCCGTCCACCAGGCTTGTGCTGGCGCGCGACGTGGTGCGGGGCTACGGCGAGTTCGAGCTGGACGTGCGGCCGCCTGCGTTTGCGCGCGACTTTCGCAAGGGCGGAAACTTCTTCTTCCGCCACGTCATAGAGCCCTATTTCATCTATAGAAAGATTTCCGGCATCTCGAATTTCGAGCGCCTCATACGCTTCGACATGGTGGACGCCATAGCCGACACCAACGAGATAGAGTACGGCATAGTCAATCGTTTCTTCACGCGCCGCTCTACCGAGAACGTCTCGGGACGCTCCGAGCCTGAAGGCGCGAGCCGCCGCGCGCCGCTCTCCTCCCAGCCCTACGAAGCGCTCTCGATTACCGTGCGCGGAAAATATTTCTTCGACCCGTACTTCGGCGGGGCGCTCATTCCGGGCCAGCGCAACCAGTTCTATCCCATCAACACCTTTTCGGGCTTCACCTACGGGGGAGTTCCGCGCCGCTTCTCGCCCTTGAGTCTGGAAGGACGATACCGTCCCAGCCGAACGCTCTTTGCCGATGCGCGTCTGGATTTAGACGTGCAGGGCGGAGGCTTGAGGAATCTGTCCGTCACCTTCGGCCTGAACCGCACGCTCGTACAGGCATTCCAGACCTTCTACTACACGCGCTCGATTAATCTGGTCCCGAGCCTCAGGCAGTTTGCGGACGCGCGCGGGCTTGAGCCGGGAACTTTGCGCGGCTCGCAGTGGAGCCCGACGATTTTCCTTGGCGATCAGGGGCGCGGCCTCTTCGGCGGCATGAGCCTCTTCTTCGATTTTCAGGATAGACCCAACAAGGCTTCAAAGCTTGTCAGCTCCACCGTCACGCTCGGCTACACCTTCGACTGCTGCGCGGTGGTGGCGCAGTATTACACCTTCGACGTAGGGCTTCGCCACGAGAACCGATTAGTCTTCAGCTTCCGCCTCAACGGCATAGGCACCTTCGGCACAGAGCCCATAGGCCAGCGCTTCTTCCGCTAAAAAATATTTTGAAGTCTAAAGAAGTAAGTCACCGCCGCAGACGCCGTAGAGACGCGCGTAGGGGGCACAGAGAATTAAGCATTCAACCTCTCTCTCTCTGCGCTCGTCTCTGCGTTTCTACGCGCCTGTGCGGCGGTGAGTGATTTTGAAATTGACCTGGCTAATAGCCGTCAACTTTAGTTAGGCGGCGTCAGCAGGTACAGGTGGCCGTCATTCGTGTCAGCCGCGAGAATCACCCCGTCGCTGCTGATGCCGAGCGCCTCGTGCAGCGTAATGCCGGTGCCGCACAGCAGGCTGTTAAGGTCGCTCATCACGCCGCCGCTATAGAGGAAAGCACTCTGGTTGGAGATGCCTACGACTTGCCCGCTATCATTCATGCCGAGGCCCGTGCCTTCATCAGTAGCCACGGAGTTGAGGTCTTGCAGCCCGTTGCTGTTATAGAGAAAGGCGTGGCGCGCGGCATCGCCCGTAGTATCCGCTAAGCCCGTCACGTCGCCGCTCTGGTTGGTCGCGCCGTACCCTCCGAAGCTTCCGTAAGCGTCGCTGCTCGTGCCGCCGAGCGAAAGATTATGCAGCCCCGTCGAGTCGTAGACGAAGACGTAGTAGCCTTGCGACGTATAAGCCATGCCTGCGACCACGCCCGAGTCCGTGAAGCGCAGGACTTCAGCGTACTCCGCTCCCGGAGTCAGGTCTTGCATAGTCGTGCCGTCATAAAGAAAAACGTGCTGTTCGTAGTTCCCATTGTCCGCTATGCCCACGACATCCCCGTTGGCGTTGATGTGCGTGGCGCTGCTGTAGCTGCCGCCCGTTAGCAGGCCAAGGCCCGTCATCCCCGAGCCGTCGTAAAGAAAGGCGTGTTGTGAGCCGCCCGCCACCTCGGAGTGTCCGGCCACCTGCCCGGCGTCGTTGACGGCCAGTGCCAGGCTCCATGTCCCGCCCGTCAGCACGCCCAGGTCGTGTATGCCGTTGGAGTCATAAAGGAAGGCGTGCGATTCGTCACTGGCGTTTGTAGACTCGCCCGCTACGTTTCCGTTCTCGCTGATGGCGTAAGGATAGCTGCGAGACCCGCCGAGCGTGCCCAGGTCTACCATCGTGCCGTGGTCGTAGCGAAAGGCGTGCAGGGTGGCTTCCGTGACGTCTGTCGCCGCGCCCGCGGCCTGCCCGTCGTCGTTGATGTCGATGGCTACGCCGAAAGTCCCGCCGAGCGACAGTTGATGCATGCCCGTGTCGTCGTAAAGCACGGCTTGCTGGTTGTTCGAGCTGTCTACCGTCACGCCGAAGACGGAGCCGTCCTCGCTCAGTGACTTGTACGCGTCGCTGATGGCGAAATAGCTGCCCGGGCTATTGAGAGCCGCGTCCAGGTCTTGCATGCCCGTGCCGTTGTAAACAAAGGTGTGATATTCCTGATTGGAGTCCGGGGCCAGGCCCAGGACATAGCCGGAACGTGTAAAGAACATAGCCTCCGCGCCTACGCCCCCGAGCGTCAGCTCCGTGGCCGTGTAGCAGTTAGGCGGCGTTTGAGCGCGGACGGCGCTCAGGCCGGGCAGGTTCCCCTGAAGTAAAAGCGCAGAGGTCAGGAGCGCCGCCGCAAAGGTACTTCGTCGGCCCTTTAGAGAAAGGATACGATTCATCAGAGTCAAACTCCTTCAAGATGAGATGAGCGTGAGTCATGTGCAAAATACGCTCGGGGTTGAGTTGTGGGGTGTGCCGCTTCTACGGGCCTTCGGCCCGCGCGGCCAGTGAGTACGGGCCGCACATGTACTGCCCGTGCACCTGTGATGTAATAATTAGTTATGACCGAGCTTTATAATGAGGTAAAGAAACCTGCGCCAATTCCTGAGAAAACAATTTTTCCAACAGGGCTCACTTCGAGAGCCTCTTTAATCGCCACGGATTGTAAGTAGGACAAAATGCACCGCCTGGAAGGCGAAACGCCCCGGGACATCTGGTACAAAAAATGGTTCAATGTAGCCTTGCGAGGCTATATTTCGGATTCTTCGCATTTCCTATGCCATGATTAAGGATTACAGGTGGGACGGAAGTCTCTGTCGAAGCCACAAAAGAGATGCCGGAGCGATATTTAAGATGGAGCTGCCGGGTTGCGTATACATCTAAAATAGTGTGTAGTGCATCTGAGAGTGGGTAACACGAAGTCGGTTTTACTTTGAGCCCGGTGAGTGGCTCAAAGAAAATTTCGCCCCTTTGTCCTGTCGTCCCATAACTTAATCTAAATTAGCGAGCGCCCGCCGATCGGTTCTTTAACACAGGTGTTTTATGTCTGCCTGTAGGCGCCTCTTAACCCCTGACCCGTTTAACCATTAATCAGGAGATGCTGCCAGTGTCATCTAGTCCCCGCGTCCTTAGCAATCAATTTCGCTCATTTTTGGCTCTCGGCCTAGCCGCCCTAATCTTCCTGTCTCCCCTGAGCGCCACAGCTTTAGCCCAGACTCAAAGCGACAACGTGGCGGTTCAAAAGCCGGGAGACGCTGCGCCGGGTAAAGCTTTTATCATTTACGAGAACGGGGGCGGCATTGGCTGCCGCGACGCTACCCTGTCGGAAAGAAGCGAGTTCTTCAAGCCCGCTTCAGGCCAGAAGTTGCGCCAGATTAATCACCTTGGAGACGGCGACAACTACACCGTCGGGGAAGAGGGCAACGGGCCGGGACTGAAAATCATACTGATGGCGACCCAGCAGTTGGAAGGGAACCAGGTCGCAAAGCAGGCTTTCGTAAATGCCGCCGCGCGCTGGGAGGCGATTATTCAGACTCCCATGACCGTCTACATAAACGTGGATTACGGGCCGCTGAACTTTGGCAAGCCCTGGTCGAGCCCCCTGGTGCTCGGGTCCACCGGCAGCCCTTCGATCTTCTCAGGCTACTCGGGCGTCAGAACTAACCTGCTCGCTGAGGCCACAAACTCCAGCAACGGTGCCAAGACGGCTCTCTTCAACCTGCTGCCCGCATCCTTTATCCCCACGGAGTTGGGCGATAACCACGTGATGACGGTCAACGCCTCCATAGCACGCGCCATAGGGCTCATCCCGGCCAACGCCGACCCCAACGACCCGCGCCCGCAGATAGGCTTTAATTCGGCCAAGAATTTCGACTTCGACCCGAACCCTCAGGGCCCTGGCGGCCCCGGTTGCAATAACAGCGGTATTGATTGTAACAAGACAGACTTTGACGCCGTAGCCACGCATGAGATCGGCCACGCGCTCGGGTTCACTTCCAATAACGGCGAGAGCGGCGAGCCGCCCAACGCGGAGGTCTGGGACTTGTTCAGGTTCCGCCCGGGCGTCACCAACTTCAACACCAACGCGCGTGTCATGGCCGCAGGCGGCGTGCAGATCTTCTACGACGGAGGCTCCGAGCTGGGACTTTCCACAGGCGGCCCCGACGGCGAAGCCACGGGCGGCGACGGCGAACAGTCCAGCCACTGGAGAGAGGACGGCTCCTTCCCGGCTAACAACATAGGCATCATGGACCCGACCATCGCCTCGGGCGTGCGCCAGCTCATCACCAATAATGACAAGCGGGCCCTGAACGCCTTCGGCTATAACCTGGATAACAACACGGCACCGCCGCCCGCTCCGCCCGCTCCGCCCGCTCCCGGGAATGACAACTTCGCCAGCGCCACGGTCCTGAGCGGCTGCTCAGGCACAGGCTACGGCACCAATCTGGGTGCGACTAGAGAGGCGGGAGAGCCGAATCACGCGCCTGACAACGGCGGCGGACAGCGCTCCGTCTGGTACAGGTGGACGGCCCCCAGCACTGGCAGCGTGACCTTCACAACCAAGGGCAGCAGCTACGATACTGTGCTGGGTATCTATAGCGGAGCCGCCGTTGGCAGCTTAACGCCCATCGAAAAGAACGATGACGTAACGCCCGGTGTGATTACGAGCAGCAGTATAACCTTTAACGCCGTGGCCGGAACGACCTACATGATTGCCGTGGACGGCTATAACAACGGCGGGTCGGGCGGCGACATGGGCAACGTCAAGCTGAACTGGACCCAGTCGGATTGCACTGTGACGGTTACAAACGACATCAAGCTGAGCCAGAACAATTACATCTTTGACGAATCTACTATAAATACTGCACAGGGATACGGAGTCCTTAGAGTGGATGTCACGCGCGGAGACCCGAACGCCGGTTCCGCTACGGTACAGTATTTTACGGAAGATGCTGCTGGCGGCTCAGATTGCAACGTCGTTGCAGGTCACGCCTCGCAAAGATGCGACTACGCCACAGCCGCGGGCACCCTGCGCTTCTCGCCCGGCGAAGCCACCAAAACCATTCTGATTCCCGTCGTC
>DASVVZ010000541.1:0-8436 GCA_036389875.1 Pyrinomonadaceae bacterium | reverse complement strand
GTGCGGTCTTCGTGCTCGGTGCCGTAGGTCAGGATCGATTTGAGAAGGTCTTGATACTGTTTCATAAGCTTTCGGTCTTCGAAAGATTCGGGCTGCGTCGAACAGGCCCTCAAAGAGGTTCACGCCCTATCCTGCAAAAGAAACTGAAGAGAGTCCTGCGGGCCGTATTCCGCGATCTCCCGCCCCTTGAGAAAGACGAGCGCGCTTTTCTCACCGAGCAGCTTTATCTCCGTCCCCTCTATTCTCAGCGCGGAGCCTTCTTTGAGACCTACGACCGTGACGCTCGGGTTGGCCTCTATGAACTCAAGAAGTCGCTCCATGCGTGTCTCGCCGTTGTGATTCGGCACGCGCTCGTCCGTGTAGTGCGGGTTGATTTGAAACGGGACGAGCGCCAGAGCTTTGAAGCTCGGCGGCTCTACGACGGGCATGTCGTTCGTGGTCTTAATCGTGGGGCAGGCCACGTTCGAGCCCGCGCTCCAGCCAATATAGGGCACTCCCTGTGAGACGCGCTCGCGTATGGCTTCGATCAGGTTTGCTTCGTAGAGACCCCTCAGCAGGTGAAAGGTGTTGCCGCCGCCTACGGCTATGGCTTCCGCCTCTTCCACTGCGCGCGAGGGGTCGCCCGCCTCGTGCAAGGAATCCACCCCGTAGCCAATCTCCTCGAAACGCTCGCGCACGCGCGCGGCGTAATCGTCGTAAGTTATACGCACGCCGGCGTAAGGCACGAAGAGCACGCGCTTGCAATCCGCGCCCAGAAAGCTCCTGATGTGGCTCAGGGGATAGCGCAGGTACTCTTCCCCGTAGTTTGATGAGTTGCTCAGCAGCAGTAATCTTCTATGCGACATATCTCTTCAGGGCGCGGGCCGACGGCACGAAATTTAGAAGTCCTGATTCTTCCGCCCGGGGCGGATAAATCTTTATCACGTCTCCTCCAATTTGAAAAAGAGCCAACCGACTGTTATATAAATAAAGCTTACGCGATAGAAGATAGCGACTGCAACGGTAAAGAGAGAGAGAAAAGCGCTCCTGCCCCTCAAGGTGCAGAGCTATGAGGCGCGGGGGTGATACGCTCTCTCGCAGCAACGAAAGGTGGGGAATTTGAGCGAGGCTTCGAAGGCCGTAGTTAATGTGGGGGAACACGCGCCGGATTTCGCCCTGCCTGACGGCGAGGGACGCACCTGGCGCTTATCCGAGCATAGGGGCGAAACGGTCGTCCTGCTCTTTTATCCGGGCGACAACACGCCCGTCTGCACGAAACAGATGTGCTCCGTGCGCGACAAGTGGAGCGACTACGTAGCCACTGGCGCGCGCATCGTCGGCATCTCCACCGACACGGTGGAGTCGCACAAGGGATTCGCAGCCAAACACAACCTGCCGTTTCCGCTCCTGGCAGACCCGCAGGAGGAGGTCATAAGGGCGTACGGCGTGCGCTCCTGGCTGCCGCATCGCTCGGCTCGCGCCGTCGTGGTCATCAACGCCGGCGGCATCATCAGCTACAAGAAGGTGCAGCCACTGAGCCTCTTTCCGCCTCGCGATGACCGTATCATAGCTGCTATAAAAGAGGCTGTGGCAAGTGACAAGTAAGAACAGTTTTAAGTTTTCAGTTTTGAGTTTTCAGAAAAAGCAAACTTGTCTTCTTGCTGAAAACCGAGTAAGGAGTTAAAGGATGTCTGCTGAAACGATTAAATGTAAGAGGTGCGGGAACCAGAGGCCGCCGCTCGGGTACGCGCCGATTCCCACGGATTTAGGGCGCAGGGTAGGGGCTGAGGTTTGCCAGCCGTGCTGGGCCGAATGGCTGCAAAAGCAGAACCAGCTGATAAACCACTTCGGCCTTGACCTCTCCAACCCTGAGGCACACGATTTTCTGTTCGAGAATATGAAAATCTTCTTCTTCAACGAAGGGCAGGACCTGGCCCGGATCGACACCTCCAAAGAGGGCTCCGTCAAATGGTGAAGGCCGTAAGGGTTCGGCGCAGATGAAATTAGGACTTGCGCGGATGGGATAAATCAATTACCATTTCCGCCATCCTGAGGGAATGCCCGGTGCGTATTCGACGCTTTTCTTCCCTTGCTGAAAAGAGAGCGCGCGGGACTCAGGCCGTCATCCATAGCATTTCCGTCAAGTCGGTTTTTCTAAGGCATCTTCTTTAAGTTTTAGCCTGAATCTGAGAGACCAAGAGCTTTTCACCCGACGGGTGATTAATAGGAGAGAATTCGCATGAAGATCAAATTAGCAGCGTTTCTGGCTTTCGTCCTGCTCGTTATGGCAGGCTGCACGGCCGCCAATACCAACACGGGCAACACGGGCAACACAGGCAATACTTCGAATGCCGCGAACGCCAACAGGGCTGCGACCGCCCCGAATGCCAACAACGGCAACATGGTCAGGGCTAACGCCGAGCCCAACTCTACGACCGGCGGGACGAACGAGGGCTGCAAGTGCTCGGCCGCCGGCATGGTCTGCAACAGCAAGGACGGCAAGGGCTGCTGCGGCGCTGGCGAGGCATGCTCTTCTATGAAGGACGGCAAGTCCGAGTGCTGCGCCAGGGAAGGCAAGGAAGGCGCGGCCTGCTGCTCCACTTCAGGCAAGACCGCTTCGACCGGCAATCAGAATACCTCCGGATGCGGCACGGCCAACACGCAGCCGACCACCAAGAAGTCATAAAGCCCCAGCTGTAACCGGGCCGGAGACGGCTTGAATGATTAGATGGGCATGCGCCCCGCCGACATTGTGCGGGGCGCATGCCCATTTTTCTTGCCTACCCTAAATCACCTGTTTTAATATGCGTGTGATTTTCATCCCCTTCTTTGCTGTAAAAATTTAGCATTCGAGCATGGCGGTTCGAGAGCGCATCTTCCCGGCGGCGCTTCGTGGCTTTTCATCTGCCTTCTCGCCGGGCCGTACTGCGTGCTCACTAAACCTGAATCAGAACAGAGCCTATGTTAATCCATCGCTTTCGCACTCTCTTCACGGCAGTCCTGATGGCGTCCCTGCTGTCATCCTTCGCTCAGGGCTTTGCGCCGCAACAGAGCGCCGTTGACATCTACGCCATCACGGGCGCGCGAATCGTGACCGTCTCCGGCCCCGTGATTGAACGCGGCACGCTGGTCATCCGCAACGGATTGATTCAATCGGTGGGCGCGAATGTCGCCGCACCGGCCGACGCGCGAGTTATAGACGGCACCGGGTTGACGGTCTATCCGGGCTTGATTGACGCTTACACGAGCTTAGGGATACAACAGCCGACGTCGCAGGGCGCAAGACCCGCCGGGGCAGCAGGCGTCGCCGTGGCTCAGGCTGCTCCGTCTACAACTCAGCAGGCTTCGCAGTTCTCTTCTCTGAACCCTACGCAGCCCGTGGGGCTACAGCCTGAGGTTCAGGCCGTGGACTACGTGCGCCCCGGCGGCGCGGAGATAGAGGCGGCGCGCAGCGCTGGCATCACGGCTGCGCTCACCTCGCCGCGCGAGGGCATCTTCATGGGCCAGTCCGCGCTTGTGAATCTGGCTGGGACGACCACCACGGAGATGACCCTGCGCTCTCCGGTAGCCATGCACGTGGGCTTTACGCCGCTTCGCGCGGGCGTTTATCCGGCGTCGCTGCTCGGCGTCTTTTCCGCTCTCAGGCAGATGCTTCTGGACGCCGAGCGCCTTCGCATAGCGAATCTAATTTATGAAAAGAGCCCGCGCGGGTTGAGGCGTCCCGAACAGGATCGCTCGCTGGTGGCGCTCTTCCCGGTTTTGACGCGCGACATGCCTGTGGTGATGTTGGCCAACACGGAGCGGGAGATTCGACGCGCAGTTGATCTGGCGGAGGAGTTCAACCTGCGGCTCATCATAGCGGGCGGCGCGGAAAGCTGGAAAGCAGCAGACCGCTTGCGAGAGCGTAACGTGCCCGTGCTTCTGTCTCTGAACTTCCCGCGACGCGCCACCGCGCAGGCGGCTGAAGCAGACCCGGAGCCGCTTCGCATCCTTCGCGCTCGTGTGGATGCGCCGCGAACGGCAGCGCGGCTCTCTCAGGCGGGCGTGCGCTTCGCCTTTCAATCCGGCTCTATGACCAACATGGCCGACTTTATACAGAACGCCGCGAAGGCCGTCGAGCAGGGATTGTCGCGTGACGAAGCCCTGCGCGCCTTCACGATTCGGCCCGCAGAGATATTCGGCGTGGCAGACCGCCTGGGGACAATCGAAGCCGGCAAGATAGCCAACCTGACCATCACGCGCGGCGACATCTTCGACAGGGGCGCACGCATCGCGCACGTCTTCATCGACGGCCGCCCCGTGGATTTAAGACCGTCCGCGCCCGCCTCCACTGCTACTGCTTCCGGCATTAACGCGAGCGGCAACTGGACGCTCAACATAAATTTGGGCGAAGGTGACGTAGCGGCTACGCTCGCCCTGGAGCAGCAGGGCGGGCGGCTGACGGGCTCCATACAGGGCACGCTCGGCTCAGCCGAGATAGGTAACGCGTCCGCAGGAGCGGGCGGGGAGATACGCTTTACAGCGCCTCTGACCATCGGCGGCCAGACCACCGAAGCTACCTTCACAGGCACAATCTCAGGCAACGAGATGCGCGGCACAGTGCAGGTCGTGGGGCGCTCGCCCGGCTCCTTCACAGGCACGCGCCCGAACGCGCCGCCTCAACAAACGCCTTCCGCTACGCCTCCCTCGGAGGTTTCAAAATGAGAATCGAGATGAGAAGAACGATTGCAATAGTTCTGGCGCTCTCAACCCTGAGCGCGCTGCCCGTGTTAAGTGCGAGCGCTCAGCGCGCCCAGCGCGGCAATCAAGCGCCCGCTGCTTCGGCTCAGGCAGAGACGCTGATACGCAACGCCACAATCCTGACCGTATCCCACGGCACTTTGCAGAACTCCGACATTCTCATACGGGGCGGCAAGATTGTGGGAGTCGGCCAGAACCTCAGGGCGTCGCAGAACGCGCGCATCGTTGATGCGACCGGCAAGTACGTCATGCCGGGCATCATAGACTGCCACTCGCACTCAATGGTGGATGCCATCAACGAGACGACCTATTCCGTGACCTCTATGGTTCGCATACGCGACGTGCTGAATCCCACGGACGTTGACCTTTACAGGGAGCTGGCCGGGGGCGTCACGACGCTGAACGTACTGCACGGCTCGGCCAACGCCATCGGCGGCCAGAACACGGTCGTCAAGATAAAGTACGGGCGGCCCGTCGAAGAGTTCATCTTCCCGGGCGCGCCGCCGGGAATAAAGTTCGCGCTCGGCGAGAACCCTAAGCGCACGAACTTTCCTTCGCCGGCGGGCCAGCCGCGCCGCTACCCCGCGACGCGCATGGGCGTCGAAGAAGTGATACGTGACGCTTTCACGCGTGCCAGGGATTACAAGCGCACCTGGGATGAGTACCGCGCAAGGCTACAGCGAAATGAGAAGAATCTTATACCGCCGCGCCGAGACCTTCAGCTTGAGCCGTTAGTCGAAATCCTCGAAGGCCGCAGGCTCGTGCACGCGCACAGCTACCGCGCGGACGAGATTCTGATGCTCATACAACTGGCAGACGAGTTCGGGTTCAAGATTCGCACCTTCCAGCACGCGCTCGAAGCCTACAAGGTAGCGGGCGAGATAGCGCGTCACGGCGCTGGCGCTTCCATCTTCGTAGACCAGTGGGGATACAAGATAGAGGCCTACGACGCTATTCCCTACAACGCGGCGATACTGGTGCGCGCTGGCGTCAACACCTCCATCAACTCCGACTCGAACGAGCGGGCGCGCCGCCTCAACATAGAAGCCGCCAAGGCCATGAAGTATGGCGGACTGTCCGAAGAAGAGGCGCTCAAGACCATCACCATGAATCCCGCGTGGCAGCTTGGCATAGACTCGCGCGTGGGCTCCATTGACGTGGGCAAAGACGCAGACCTGGCCATCTGGAACGGCCATCCCTTCAGCGTCTACTCGCGCGTCGAGCTGACTCTGATAGACGGTGAAGTGTTCTTCGACCGGCAGCAGGACTTAGCGCGCCGCGTGGATTTGGAGCGCGAGCGGGCCACGCTTGAACAGGCGGAGCCCAACAGAGCGCCCGCTTCAGGCGGCGCGTCTCCGCCGCTTCCCAGGGGCAGACGCCCGGCCTACGGCCACGACGATGACGAGTTGGACGGAGGTAACGACCAATGATGAAAGCAAAG
The DNA here is from genome assembly GCA_036389875.1 of Pyrinomonadaceae bacterium. Taxonomy (GTDB): domain Bacteria; phylum Acidobacteriota; class Blastocatellia; order Pyrinomonadales; family Pyrinomonadaceae; genus JACVRN01. The sequence continues at coordinate 2,276 of DASVVZ010000541.1, read as the reverse complement.
CCGATGAGATTCGCATTTAGAGGGGCGCGTATGTACCCGGAGAGCCTGATCGTCATCATTGCGCTAGTGACCGTGGCGGCCGCTTTACTCCCCGCGGGCGCACCGGCGAGCGCGCAGCAGCCCGCGGCCATCACCGCCCAGCAGGGCCGCAGTCTGCCGCAGGGGCTTTACGCGATTAGAAACGCGCGGGTTGTGACCGTCAGCGGCCCCGTGATTGAATCGGGCACAATCATCGTGCGCGATGGGAAAATAGAATCGGTCGGAGCAAACGTAACAGTTCCCGCGGGCGCTCAGGAACTGGACGCGCGCGGGCTCTCCGTCTATCCGGGCATGATTGACCTGGGGACTTCGCTCGGCCTGGTGGAGATAGAGGCCGGCGCGCCCGGCACAGTTGACCTGACGGAAGTGGGCGACATGAACCCGAACGCGCAGGCAATCTTCGGCATCAACCCGCACACCGCTCACGTCACCATCACGCGCGCCAACGGAGTGACGACGGTGCTGAGCAGCCCGCGCGGCGGCATCATCTCAGGACAGGCCGCCCTGATAAATCTGGATGGCACGACCCCGCGCGAGATGGCGGTCACGGCGCAGGCAGCGCTCGTTATAACCTTCCCGCGCGCAAGCGCCGGAGGCCGCCGCGACTTTGCCTCCACGCCTGAAGCCGCCAGCAGTCTTAACGAAGCCATCACCACTCGCGACCGGCAGATAGAGCAGCTGCGAAAGCTCATACGAGACGCCGAAGCCTACGGCAAAGCGCAGGATGCTTATGCGCGCGACAAGTCGCTGCCGCGTCCCGAGCAGAACGTGGTGCTGGCTGCGCTTGCGCCTTACGCGCGCGGCGAGCGGCCCGTCATCATGCGCGCAGACAGGGAAGTAGAGATACGCGCCTCCATACGCTTTGCAGACGAGATGCGCCTACAGCGCCCAATCATCCTGGGCGGCAACGACGCATGGAAGATTGCCACTTTCCTGCGCGAGCGAAACGTCTCCGTGATTCTGACGGGCGTGCTGGACTTGCCTAACCGCGAAGACGATTACTACGACCAGCTCTACGCCAACGCGGCCCGGCTTTCCGAAGCGGGCGTGCGATTCGCCATCTCGACCGGCGACACCGGCGCACAGGTACGCGACCTTCCCTATCATGCCGGGATGGCCGCAGCCTTCGGGCTGCCGCGCGACGAAGCGCTAAAGGCCGTCACGCTCTATCCGGCGCAGATAATGGGCGCGGCAGACCGCATAGGCTCAATAGAGCCGGGCAAGCTGGCCAACCTCGTCATCGCAGACGGAGACATCCTGGAAGCGCGTACGCAAATACGCCATCTCTTTATAGCGGGCCGCAACGTCCCCCTGACCAATCGCCAGACGGAGCTTTATCAACAATTCAAAGACAGGAAATAAGGGGCAGATAGGAGACTAATCTAAATTTTCTTGGAAACCCGCGCGGCTTAGGTCTATTACTAGGTCAGGTTTACAGAGGCGCGCGGCGGGCATCAGGCTCAGGAAGCTACGCGAGCTGAAAGCCATTTTCGGAAAGTTCTTAGATAAAATCGCTAATTTGGCCCGCAAGGGGGAAGTTGAATCGTGAAAAGAATCTTATCGACATTCGTGCTGGTAGCAGGGGCGCTCGTTTTTCTGAGCCTGTCATCTGCCAATGCTTACGCGGACGGCATAGTATTCGTAGGCTCCAACGAGCTGCGCCCGGACGGAGTCGGCCTCCGTACCATTCTCTCCATTCAGTCGCCGGGAAGATCGTCCACCGAATCGGGCGGAGTTCGCTGGACCGGCAGCGGCGACCAGATTTTCGGCGACGCTACACGCGGCGGCACCAATAACACGGTGCTGGCAAGCGAACTGGGATTGTCCGCGACAAACACAAACGTTCTCATCGGCTTTAACGTCAACGAGCCCAGCGGTGGTCTCGGCAGCGACCCTGTGACGGTCACAGGCATGGTCTTGACTGCCTACGACCTCCAAGGCAACGCGGTCTTCACCGCACAGCTACTGCAATCACAGACGCTGTCGCTGCTCGGCAACGGGCAGGGAACGGCCGACTACATGTTCGGGCTCGATGCAGAGGCTCAGCAACGCCTGGCGGCAGCGCTGGCGGCGAATCCCAACCTGCGACTTGGGCTTGAGGCTACGATTATCAACGCACAGGGCGGCCCCGAAAGCTTCTACCTGAATCTGGGACGTGGCGCAGCGCCTGTACCGGAGCCGGCGACGATGATTCTGCTGGGCACGGGCCTGGCGGGACTGGCCGCAAAGAAATTCAG
>DASVVZ010000540.1:0-3951 GCA_036389875.1 Pyrinomonadaceae bacterium | reverse complement strand
CTAGACGCGCGCCCGCTTCCCTTAAAGCTTCCGCCGCATCGCGCGTAAGGAAAGGATGGCCCTCGAAGTACCGCTCAGTTCGCCAGTGCGCGTCCCAGCCCGTGTGCACCAGCACGGCCTTCCCTCCGGCCTCGACGTCCTGAAAAGCGGTCGCATCAATGGCGCGTGCGCCCCTCTCATGCACGCGCACAACTACGCCTTCGAGGTCTGCGAGCTGCGAGAGCGAAAGTTCCGAAAGATCCGCGCCGTCCGGGTATCTATGAAAAGGAGAGTCCAGGTAGGTTCCCGTGTTGGCGACCATATCTATTCGCCCTATATGAAACTCCGTGCCCTCTGCGTAAAGCTTGCGCGACTCTTCGCGGCCCAGAAAATCCGTGATGACGGGCGCGGGCAAGCCGCTGTAAGTAACCATCCCGTCTTCCACGGCGTGGCTCAGGTCAATTAAACGCTTGTCCCTGTCGCTCATCATCTGCCTTAAGCTTTTAGTCCTTTATCTCTTCCGAAGCGCCAGTGTGGCTTGAGCGGCGAGCGGCGTCCAGAACCAACTGGTTGCGATAACCGTCTGTGAAAGTCGCGGCTTCGTCAACAGTGTTTCGCCCCTCTCGCAAGGCATCTATGACGGCGCGGGAGAAGAGCGTGAAGCCGCGCGACCACTCTGAATCGCGCATCCCTTCGGCAAGCTCTCCCGTAGGCGCATCGACCTCCGACCAATTGCCCTCGCCCGTACGCGCGCGCAGAAGATTGTTGCCGTCAACCATGAGCGCGCCCTTCGAGCCGAAGACCTCCATGAAGTGAAGCGGCCTGCCCTGCTCCACCACGGACATGCTGATGGTAGCGGTAGCGCCTTGCGTCACCATCCCGTCGCGCAGGCGCAGAAGCAGGTTGGCCTCGTCGTCGGAGGTGACGGGCCTGAGCTGTCCAGTCTCTTCTTCCTTGCGCTCCCAGATGTGGGTGGCGAGTCGCCCCGAGACGTGCGAGATTTCCGTCTTAAGCATCCAGCGAATCGAATCGACAGCGTGAGAGCCTATAGCGCCCAGGACTCCGCCGCCCTGCGCGGCATCCGACCACCAGTTCCAGGGTCGCTCAGGGCTAACGCGTGACTCCGCGCGAAAGCAGTATTTGACATGATGCACGCGGCCAATCTCGCCCGCATGAATCAGCTCTCGCATGGCCCGCCGCGCGGGAAGAAACCGCAGCTCGTGGTCTATGAGGGCGAGAGCATTTGTCTCTGTGCTTCGGCGCATCATCTCGGTCGCCTCGCGAGCGTCCATCGCCGTGGGCTTCTCGCAGAGCACGGCCTTTCCCGCGTCAAGCGCCGCCAGCGTCATCTCCCTGTGCGTACTGGTCGGCGTGACTATGCTGATTAAATCCACATCCGCGCGCTCTATAACTTCGCGCCAATCTCCTGCGGCGAACTCGATTCCGAATTCACGCGCCACCCGCTCGGCATTCTCTTTGCGCCCGCTGGCAATCGCCGCCACGCGCGCACCCTGGCAGGCGCGAAATCCGGGAATCTGCGTAGACCGCGCAAAGCCCGTCCCGATGATGCCAATCCCCACTACATCTTTAGCCAAAATTTCTTCACCTCTGCTGTGCGGCCCAAAATGGATTCGTTAGTTGATGCCCTTATACCACCCGGAGGGCCATAAATGAAAAGGCGGCTATTGCTAGCCGCCGTTTTTATCAATCATAAAGGTGCCCTCGCGAGGATTCGAACCTCGAACCAACAGATTATGAGTCTGCTGCTCTAACCGTTGAGCTACGAGGGCACAAGGTGTTTACGGATGAGGAAGATTATAGGGATTGAAGCGCGCGCTCGCAAGCGTGGACGCGCTCTCTTTCCCGTCCGGTCAAATCATTGACGGCTAATTTACGTTTGGGCTTTCATTCCCACCGGCAGAGGCGAGGAGCGAGTCTATCTGGCGCAGGTGACGGTCTTCGTGCGCGCCTATGAAGATGAGCCATTGATAAGCGCTCATGGGGCCGAAGGCCGGATGCGGGTAAGTAACATCGGTTAAATCCAGCATCTCAAGACGCGGCAGGAGCGCACGGATGGCTTCGCGCGAACGCTCGAGCCGCGCCAGCGAATCTGCTATCGGGACGCTGCCCGTAGGGCGCGCAGTCTCGGGCGCTATGTACTTCTCGCGCGCGCTCCGCTCAACCAGATGGGCGACCGAGACGGGCTGAAAGGGCCGGTCCCCGTCGCGCTGCAGGCCCCCGGCCTCCGCTTTCGACAGCATCACGGGAAAGAGCCTGGACAGACGCTCTTCTATAATCGCCAGGTGCTCTGCTATCTCCGCTACAGACCAGGCGTCGGGCGAAGGGCGCAGGCTCTCCTGTCCGTCTCGCGCGCCCTCCACTTCTTCGAGCCTTGCGCGAAGACGCGCGCGGGTCTGGTCGATTGAATCGAAGATTTCCGACAGGCTGTTATAAATCATGCTCAAGCTTCTCCGGTCTACTAAAATTGTTCGCTCTCAGATTACTACGGCGAGGATGAAAATTCGGTTCTAAAGTGCGCGCCTATTTTCCATAAGCTCTCAGCGACTTAGCTGGCCGAGCTGCGTGGCCTGCATGCTCAAATCCAGCTTGTGCCATCGCAGGTAGTTGCTCACCGGCTCATTCGCGTAGATGCGCAGGAACCCCGTCTCAAGATAGAGCATTTCAGCGCGCGGCCAAGAGAGGCGCACGACGGGATTGAAGGAGACCGGCAGCGCGGCGGTCTGCGGCTTTGAAGCGGCCTCGCCCGACTTCTTCTTTAAATTCTTCTCGTCGTAATCGGTGGAGGCCGCGATGAGCGGGTCGCGCAAACCTATGCGCGCGTTCGTGGGAGAATCCGTCAGGGCGTCGTAGATTGACACCTCCATCTCAAAGGCCGTGGAGACTTTGGAAGAATCCGGCGACCAGACGGGCAGCACGTCCGTCGAGCGGTCGTCCAATAGTCTCTCCTGACCGCTCAAATTAACCAGGCGCGGACGCCCCGCAGGCAGAAGCTCTGTAGGGCGCGCGTTCCATTCATCCTCGGTGCAGGCCATAGCCACCAGCCCTGTGCTGTCTGGCGACCACGCAAGATAAAAGTATATGAGACCGTCGCGCGTTGTCACAGGCTTAAGGTCAAAGCCGTCGCGGTTGCAGATATAAATCTGCTCCGTGCTGAAGGTCTGGACGGGAGCGAAGACGGGAGCGACCGAAGCGGATGGCTCAGGCGCGGTTGTAGCAGGGCCGGGCGGCTGTGACGCGGCCGGGCGGGCGCTGCTGCTGCGACGGGCTATGAAGGCTATGTAATTGCCGTCGGGCGACCAGGCGACTGTGGCTACAAAGACCCCGGCCAGCTCGGGCGGGCTGACGTTGCGTAAGAAGGTTCCGCCAGCCGCCGCATACATGTCTATGCGAAAAGTGCTCTGATCTGTGTCGCCCGTTTCGTAGAGCGCAAGCGCCCTCTGCCCGTCCGGCGACGTGACCGTCCGCACGAGCGCGTCCTCTTTTCGCCGCTCGTCGAAATCCCTCTGCACGGCCTCAAGACGAGTGTGCGTGTTCTGAGTTTCCGAAACGCCGGGAGGCGCTGCAACGTCCGCCTGGAATTTGTAGGCGAGCCTCTGGGCGGGCACGTCCCTGAGGGTGCGGGGCACGACGCCTTTCTTATCCAGCAGCCCCGTGCGGCAGCCCCCGCCCGCCAGAGCCGCAATCAACAGCAGAGCAAAGAGCTTCACAAGAAAGGCGCGACGCGCGGATTGTGCGACGCCCGCTTTAAGGCTGCCGCACGCACCGCGCACCAAAGACGTTACACTCCCCCCCGGTCCCTGTTTATCTCTTATCATCATCCAGATACTCGCGCTTGATGATAGGAAGCCGGGCGGCCAGGTGTCAACAAGACAGTTTTCAGTTTTGAGTTTTCAGTTTTCAGTAAAAGCGACAACCGCTTCTTCTGAAAACTGCTTTTTAGCGGAAAGTTCT
>DASVVZ010000539.1:0-13284 GCA_036389875.1 Pyrinomonadaceae bacterium | reverse complement strand
TTATGACTATGCGCGCCTGGCGTGTTATTATTTTGAGCAGCCTCTGCGAAAGTGGCGTAATTGGCAGCCGCGCCAGACTTAGGATCTGGTCCCGAAAGGGGTGGGGGTTCGAGTCCCCCCTTTCGCATTAAGAGTTGTAGCAAACAGATCAGGCGATTATTTTCTTTTGGAAGGGAGGCCCGGCGCTCAGCAACGCACGCTCTCTCGAAGAGTCAGGTGCGGCGAGCGAGCGCGGGCTTTTATCATTTATGAAGACTGAAGTTGTTGACCTGTCTCCGACACGCAAGGAGATACAGATAGAGATTGACGCCAATCTTGTGCGCGCGACCTACGAGCGAATCAGCGCGCAGTACGCGAAGATGGCCAACGTCCCCGGCTTTCGCCGCGGCCACACGCCGACCTCCGTCGTGCAGACCAGATTCAAGAACGAGATTCGCACAGAGGTGCTGCGCGAGATTGTGCCTCAGGCCGTGCAGGATGCGATTGAAGAGCGAAAGCTGGTCGTGCTGGGAGAGCCGGAGATTCATCTGGACAACACGGAGGGGCTGGAAAAGATGGGCGCCGAGCCCGTCTCGCTTCACGTTCACGTGGAGATTCTTCCAGACGTTGAGCTTGGCGAGTACAAGGGCGTTGAGGCCGCGCGGCGACTGCGCCCCGTCGCGGATGAAGATATTGACCGCGTCATAGAGGGATTGCGCGAAGCCTCAGCCTCGCTTGAGCCTGTGGAAGACAGGGGCGCCGAGATAGGCGACACCGTGACGGTTAACTTCACGGGAAAGTTCATCGGCGAGCCTGAGGCCGAAGACATCAACGTTGAAGAAGTTGATGTGGAGCTTGGCGGCCCGGGCGTGCAGCAGGAGTTCACGGACAATCTAATTGGCGCGCGGGCGGACGAGACGAAAACTTTCACTGTTAGTTACCCGGAGGATTTCACGTCTAAAGGATTGGCGGGCAAACAGGTCGAATACACTGCCGACATAACGGCTTTGCGCCGCAAGGTGCTGCCCGAGATGGACGAAGAATGGGTCAAGAGCCTGGGCGAAGAGTTCGACTCTGTAGAGGCTCTGCGAGCGCGCGTGCGCGAGGACTTGGAGTCGCGCTCAAGCATGGAGTCCGAAAACCGCCTCCGCTCAGACGTGATGCGAAAGCTTGTCGAAGCCCACCAGTTCGACGTGCCCGAAACGCTCGTTGAGCATCAGACGCAGAATCGCCTGCAAACCCTCATGCGCGAGATGATGGGACAGGGCGTTGACCCGCGCCAGACCGAGATTGACTGGGAAGGCGTACGCGAGCAGATGAAGACGCAGGCGGCCGACGACGTGCGCGGCTCTATGCTCCTCGAACACATTGCCGAGCGCGAAAACCTGTCGGTCACGGACGAAGAGATAGAGGAAGAGATTAACCGTATTGCCGAGGCTTCGCGTCAAGCGCCTGAGCAAGTACGTGCTGCCTTGACAAAGCAGGGAGGCACTACTAGCATCGCCGATAGGTTGCGCAGTCGTAAGGCGCTTGACCTGGTGATTGAAAATGCGCGCGTGACGGATGAAGAGTGGCGCGAAGAAGCGGAGGCGCAGGCGGAAGAAAGCGCCTCCGAAGCGGCCGCGGGCGAAGAGCAAAGCGCGACGAGCGCGAGCGAAGGTGAAACGAAAGCCGAATCATCCTCGCCCGGAGCTTAAGGGCTTCTTCAAGCAGCGCTCGAAGCGCGCGCCGGTTGACACAGAGGTTAAGATAGATGGTGCGCTCTTTCTTGTATAGATTTTCAGAGAGCGAGGAAAGGCAGTTAAGTTATGGCTTTAGTTCCGATGGTCGTCGAGCAAACGTCGCGTGGCGAGCGCGCCTTCGACATTTACTCGCGTCTCTTGAAAGACAACATCATCTTTTTAGGCACACCGATAGACGACATGGTTGCCAACCTGATCGTCGCACAGCTTCTCTTTCTGGAAGCTGAAGACCCGGAGAAGGACATCAACATTTACATCAACAGTCCGGGCGGCTCCATCACCGCGGGCATGGCCATCTATGACACCATGCAGTTCATCAGGCCCGACGTGACAACCATCTGCGTCGGCCAGTGCGCTTCAATGGGCGCGATGCTGCTGGCGGCAGGCACAAAGGGCAAACGATTCGCGCTTCCCAACTCGCGCATACTCATACACCAGCCTTCGGGCGGCGCGCAGGGACAGGCCACGGACATTCGCATTCAGGCCGAAGAGATAATTCGCATGCGCGAGCTGACTTCACAGATCCTGGCCAAACACACGGGCCAGGCTTATGACACCATCGAGCGCGACGTTGAGCGTGACCGCATCATGTCGGCAATGCAGGCCAAGGAGTACGGCCTGATTGACGAGGTCATCGCGCACCGCGAATAAAAAAAACGCTCGTTCAGCTAGTCACCCACTCGGTTTTGAAAGTATAATTCTCAAGTGTGGCTGCCGTGATGCGTCACGGTAGCCCATCTTTGAGAGTTCTGGCTTAAATCCAACCCCTTTTCTTTGAGTCCACGAAACGCTTATGGTGAGACGAACTGATGACACGTTGCGCTGCTCGTTCTGCGGTAAATCACAGAACGAAGTGAAAAAGCTCATTGCCGGGCCGACCGTCTATATCTGCAATGAGTGCATAGACATTTGCAACGAGATCATTACGGACGACCAGCAGGCCGAATCTGTTGCCACGCGCCCGCCTCTTCCCAAGCCGGGCGAGATAAAGTCTTTCCTTGACGAGTACGTCATCGGGCAGGAGGAGACCAAGAAGCGCTTGGCCGTGGCCGTCTACCAGCACTACAAGCGCATAGAGATGTCCAGACGTCGCTCGGACGTTGAGATTCAGAAATCCAACATCCTGCTGATAGGGCCGACGGGAACGGGCAAGACGCTGCTGGCGCAGACGCTGGCGCGCATGCTCAGTGTTCCCTTCACCATCGTTGATGCCACGACCCTGACGGAAGCGGGCTACGTCGGCGAGGACGTTGAGAACATCATCCTGAAATTGCTTCAGGCCGCCAACGGCGACGTGGAGCGAGCGCAGCAGGGCATCATCTATATAGACGAAGTAGATAAGATTTGCCGAAAGGACGAGAATCCTTCCATCACGCGCGACGTTTCGGGCGAAGGCGTGCAGCAGGCGCTCCTGAAAATCCTTGAGGGCACGGTGGCCAACGTTCCGCCGCAGGGCGGGCGCAAGCACCCGCACCAGGAGTTCTTCCCGGTAGACACTACCAACATTCTCTTTATCTGCGGCGGCGCGTTCGTGGGACTTGAGAAGGTCGTGGAGAAGCGGCTGCGCAACAAGTCCATGGGCTTTCACGCGGAGATTAAGGTCGGAGCCCAGCGGCAGGCCGAGGCGCTCACGTCAGTCCAGCCGGAAGATTTGGTCAAGTACGGATTGATACCGGAATTCGTGGGGCGGCTCCCCGTCTGCGGCGTGCTGCACGAACTGGACGAGGACGCGCTGATTCGCATCCTGACCGAGCCTAAGAACGCGCTCGTCAAGCAGTACCAGAAGCGGTTCGACTTCGACAACGTGAAGCTGAAATTCACCGACGACGCGCTGAAGGCCGTCGCGCGCCAGGCCGTTGAGCGAAAGGTAGGAGCGCGCGGGCTGATGATGATTCTGGAAGAGCTTCTGCTGGATGCCATGTACACGCTGCCCAGCCAGAAGCGCATCAAGGAGTTCATTATCACGCGCGAGATGGTTGACCGGCGCCGCGCCATCCCCGGCGAAGGATTGACGGGCGTTGACGATGCGGCCGCCTGACAGGGCCGAAAGTAAAAGGGTAAAAGGCAAGAGTGAAGAGAGAGAAGGCCTTCTTTCTTTTCACTTTTGCCTTTTTACTTTACTGTGCAGTGGCGGTTGCAGGTGAAATAGTTTAGAATTGGCTCTGTTGGCAAAAAGGGCGAGACGGCTAAGGGAAGCGGCTCGCCCTTCTTCACAGGATTCGCCTTTTTAGCGGAGTTGAGTTTTTATTTATGGAAGAATATTCAGATCGCATTCCAACAGACATTGTGCGCTATCCGATGGTTCCGATTCGTGACGTGGTGATCTTCCCCTTCACGAAGGTCGCCTTCAAAATCGGCCGTCCCGGCTCGGTGCTCGCTCTGGAAGAGGCTCTCGCGTCAGACCGCACCATCTTTCTGGCAACACAGCACGACGCGAGCGTTGACGAGCCTACGCCTGAGCAAATCTACAACGTCGGCACTTTGGGCCGCATTCTACAGCATCAGAAGCAGGACAACGGCCAGATTAAGGTCGTGGTCGAAGGTCGTGAGCGCGCCACCACCGTGCGCGTGGAGAACAACAACGGGGCTTTCACAGCCATAGTGCGCCGCGCCCCGTCTGCGCCCGAAGACAGCGCGCGTCTTGAAACCTTCGTCCAGCGCATTCACCAGCTGGTAGAGCAGCACCTGCGGCTCGCGCCCGACGCGCAGACGGACGCGCTTCAAACCGCGCTCCGCAATCAGGACCCGTCGCATCTGGCCGACGCGCTCGCTTCGCAGCTTCGCATCTCGGTCGAAGACAAGCAGGGCCTTCTGGAAATCTTCTCCGCTCAGGCCCGCCTCCAACGACTGGTAGAGCTTCTTGAGATGGAGATCGAGAAGCGGCAGCTGGACCGCACCATACAGGCGCGCGTCAAGCGGCAGATGGAGAAGGCACAGAAAGAGTACTACCTCAACGAGCAAATCAAGGCGATTCACAAGGAGCTCGGCCGCAAGGACGAGAAGGCCGAGATGGAGGACCTGAAGAAGCGCATTGAAGAGGCAGGCATGTCGGACGAGGCCAAGGAGAAGGCCCTGCAGGAGCTTCATAGACTGGAAGCCATGCCGCCCATGTCCGCCGAAGGGACGGTCTCTCGCACCTACATAGACTGGCTGCTGAGCGTGCCCTGGAAGCAGAAGACCAAGGAGATCAGAGACCTCTCCAAGGCGGAAGACGTTTTGAACGAAGACCATCACGGGCTTGAGAAAATCAAGGATCGCATCCTTGAATATCTGGCCGTGCGCCAGCTGGTCAAGAATCCCAAGGGCTCTATCCTTTGCTTCGTAGGCCCGCCGGGAGTCGGAAAGACGAGCCTGGGGAAATCTATAGCCCGCGCCACCGGCCGAAAGTTCGTGCGCCTCTCTTTAGGCGGCGTGCGCGACGAGGCGGAGGTTCGCGGCCACCGCAGAACTTATATAGGGGCGCTGCCAGGCCAAATTATCCAGATGATGAAGAAGGCGGGAACGGTCAACCCGCTCATCCTGCTGGACGAAGTGGACAAGCTCGGCGCGGATTTTCGCGGCGACCCGTCGGCGGCTCTGCTGGAAGTACTTGATCCGGAACAGAACAACACCTTCCAGGATCACTATCTGGATGTCGAGTACGACCTCTCGAAGGTCTTCTTCATAGCGACGGCCAACGTGCTTCATACTATTCCGGCGCCGCTTCAAGACCGTCTTGAGATTCTGCGGCTGTCGGGCTATACCGAGCGCGAGAAACTGGAGATTGCCAAGCGTCACCTTGTCAGGAAGCAGGCCGAAGGAAGCGGCCTCAAGCCTGAGCAGATCGATTTCACGGACGAAGGCATTCTTGAGATCGTACGTCACTACACGCGCGAGGCCGGAGTGCGCAACCTGGAGCGCGAGATAGGCTCCTGCATGCGAAAGGTCGCGCGGAAGTTCGTCTCCGAAAGCGCGGGCGAAGATTTCCGCGAAGTCGTCACCGCTGAGCGCGTGCGCGAGATGCTGGGGCCTATCAAATTCCGCCAGCAGGGTATGGCTGCGGAGAGCGAGATAGGGCTTGCGACGGGGCTCGCCTGGACCGAAGTCGGCGGCGAAGTCCTGCAAATAGAGGCCACGCTGACGAAGGGGCGCGGCGGCGTTACCCTGACCGGCAAGCTTGGCGAAGTCATGCAGGAGTCGGCTCAGGCCGCTCTGACCTGCATCAAGGCTCGCGCAGAACGCCTGGGCATGAGCCTGGACATCATACGCAAGCGCGACCTGCACATACACATCCCCGAAGGCGCTATCCCGAAGGACGGCCCCTCGGCCGGCATCACCCTGGCGACCGCCATGGCTTCGGCGCTGATGCGCGCTCCCGTGCGCAGGGACGTGGCCATGACGGGCGAGATAACACTACGCGGGCGCGTGCTTCCGATAGGCGGCGTCAAGGATAAGCTCCTGGCGGCACACCGCTTCGGCATCACCACGCTGATTCTTCCAAAGGAGAACGAGAAGGACATAGTTGAGGTGCCGGAAGAAGTCCTAAGCACTATGGACATACACTTCGTGGAGACTATTGACGAAGTGCTGAGCCTGGCGCTGGAGGATTCCTGCCCGACCGACGCGGCCAGTGCAGAGGACAAGACGCCTCCCATCTGGACGACCGAGCCGCCTTCGCAGGGCGTGCAAACCTCAGCCGAATAAGTTCGCTTTTGAGCCAGGGGGCCTGCGGGATTTGAAAACCGCAGGCCCTTTCTCTCAAAGCTTGAGTACCTAACCTTTCTACCGCGCCTGCGGTTGGCTGCGGTCTCTATTTTTTACCCTCAAGGGCGCAAACTGCATCCCGTGCCGCTTTAAGCGTGAAGACAGGCGCTTGGCCTCGGCAGTATGCTTTTCGCGCTCTCAAATCCCCTGATTACGGAGAATAAATATGAGTGATAAGACGGAAAGCGCAAATCTGATTCTGAAACTGTACGAGCTGCGTCGCGAAGAGGTCATGCGACAGGCTCGCAACTGGTTCACCATGGAGTTTCATCCCGGCAGCGTGCAGGACATACAGGCGGTCGCCATGGGCGAGCGCAGCCCCTACTTTCGAATGGTCACGACCTACTGGGACATGGCCTGCTCGTTCGTCCTGAACGGGGCGATTGACGTACAGATGTTCAACGACGCCAACGGAGAACACCTGGCCGTCTACTCCAAGATAGAGCCGTTCATACAGGAGCTTCGACAGGTATCGGGCATGCCCAACTACATGCAGAACCTTGAGCGCGTAGTCATGAACATGCCGGACGCACGCGAGCGCATGACGCGCTTCCGCGAGATGCTCAAACAGGCGGCGCAGACTCGCGCGGAAGCTAAAGCGCAGACGAGCTGACGCCTCTCTTCTCAGGGGCAGAGGGCAATACCTCTGCCCCTACTGTTTTATGAAGATTACCAGCACCGAATTTATCAAGAGCGCGTTTGAGGAGAGCCAGTGGCCGCGCGATGCACTGCCGGAGGTGGCATTCCTCGGACGCTCGAACGTGGGCAAATCCAGCCTGATTAATTCCCTTCTGGCCGTGCGCGGCCTGGCGCGCACATCAGGTACGCCCGGACGCACGCAGGCCCTGAACTTCTTTCTCATCAACAAGCGTTTCCGTTTCGTAGACCTTCCGGGCTACGGCTACGCGCGTGCGCCCAAGTCTGTGCGGGAGGGCTGGGGGGAAATGGCTACGGATTACCTTGCCAAGCGCGCCTCGCTTGTGCTATCAATTCATATCGTAGACGCGCGCCACGATCCCTCAAAACTGGATTTACAGCTTGACGAGTGGCTTTCCGCGCACGAGAAGCCGCGCGTAGTCGTTGCCACGAAATCCGATAAGCTCTCTCAAAACGAGTTGCGTAAGAGCATGAAGGGCATCGAAAGCGCTCTTCAAGCGGAGCGCATCATTGCTTATTCCGCCCCTACGGGCCGGGGACGCGACGTGCTCTGGCGCGCTATCGAAGAAGCAATCAATCAGTTTTAGATTTGCGGTTTTGGATAAAAAAAGACATACTTTCTACCAATCTAAAATCTAAAGTCGAAATTTCCCTTTGCCCCGTTGGAATTTAATCAATCAATGAATGAGAGGCCACGCGTGAGAATTCTCCAGCATCAAAGGCTTGTCGGAAAAACTCCTGCGCATATGTAACGAACAGAGAGCCAGAGAGGGATGTCTCTTCGGTAGACGCATGAGGAGCCGCCCGCGCTCCAAAGACTCGGAAAGCGCCTCGCCTTTCAAAGTCTCCGAAGCGCAAGGCCGCTGCTGATAAAAGAAGCGCCCCGCACCGAGCGCCCTGCTAGAGTTCACTGATTCGCCCGACTCAAAAGGATTCATTCCCGATTCATCACGTAAGATTTCACTAACAATTGACAACCAGTAGCGGCGCTCTTTTTAAGCGGACGCCGCAAAATAGACGAGAACCTTGCGGCCACAAAACGTTTAGCCGCACTCCAAGAGAAGAATAGAAATGTCACCAAGAAAAAGCAGCAACTCAACAGCCAACGGCGACAACGGCGCGACTACGACCGCCACAGCCGAGGCCCCGCCCGAAAGACCGGAGCGCGCCAGCGCCAGAGACGATGGAGGCGAAGAGATTTTCAATCTCTCAGACCTCAAGGAGATGTCCATCTCCAAGCTCACGTCGATCGCCAAGAACATGGACGTGCCCGGCGCTACGGGTATGCGCAAGCAGGAGCTTGTCTTCAAAATCCTGGCCGCGCAGACCGAGAAGAGCGGTTTAATCTTCTCCGAAGGCGTACTTGAAACCCTGCCCGACGGCTTCGGTTTCCTGCGCGCCCCCGAATACAATTATCTGCCTGGCCCCGACGACATTTACGTAAGTCCTTCGCAGATTCGCAAGTTCGACCTGCGCACGGGCGACACGGTTTCCGGCCAGATTCGCCCGCCCAAGGAGGGCGAGCGCTATTTCGCACTCATCAAGGTAGAAGCCATCAACTTCGAAGCGCCCGACCAGGCGCGCGAAAAAGTCTTCTTCGACAACCTGACGCCGCTCTACCCGGACGAGCAACTTCGCATGGAGACCACGTCTGACAATCTATCGTCACGCGTTCTGGACCTGGTCACGCCCCTGGGTAAGGGACAGCGCGCTCTGATTGTCGCGCCGCCGCGCACGGGCAAGACCATGCTGCTGCAATCCATCGCCAACTCCATCACGGAGAATCATCCGGAAGTTACGCTCATAGTTCTACTGATCGACGAGCGCCCGGAAGAGGTCACGGACATGCAGCGCTCTGTGAACGGCGAGGTCATCTCCTCGACCTTCGACGAGCCGCCCACGCGCCACGTTCAGGTAGCAGACATGGTCATTGAAAAAGCCAAGCGACTCGTCGAGCACAAGCGCGACGTGGTCATCCTGCTGGATTCAATCACTCGCCTTGCGCGCGCGCACAACGCTGTGGTTCCGCCCTCCGGCAAGATTCTGTCGGGCGGTATCGACTCAAACGCCTTGCAGCGCCCGAAGCGGTTCTTCGGCGCGGCCCGCAACATCGAAGAAGGCGGTAGCCTGACGATCATTGCGACGGCCCTGATCGACACCGGCTCGCGCATGGACGATGTCATCTTCGAAGAGTTCAAGGGCACGGGTAACTCGGAAATCCACCTTGACCGTAGACTTTCGGACAAGCGGCTTTTCCCGGCCATAGACCTTCAGCGCTCGGGCACTCGCAAAGAGGAACTGCTCATCAGCAAGGAAGACCTCAACCGCATCTGGGTCATGCGCCGCGTGCTCAATCCGCTCTCGCCCGTAGAGCAGATGGAAGTCGTGCTCGAACGGCTTGAGAAGACCAAGACCAACGCCGAATTCCTTTCGTCAATGCAAAGCTAAGTTTTCAGTTTTCAGTTTTTAGTTTTCAGTCGAGAGCAACCCGCTCTTTTTCTGGAAACTGAAAACTGAAAACTGTTTACTGAATGTTGACAAATCAGCGCTGAAATCTTCATAGTAGCTTCTCAGATTAAAGCTCTGCCAGATTAATCAAAGGGACGTGCGCTTTTGTAGCCCTCTTGCGGGCAGCACGGGCGCAGTGTAAAGAGATTTGCGCGTTGCGATACTTTCGTCCGAGGCTGTGCCGTTCGCCAAGACGGGCGGCTTGGGCGATGTCGCGGGCGCTCTCCCCAAGGCCCTGCGCTCCGTAGGCGTGGACTCGCTGCTTGTGCTTCCGCTTTTCGAGCAGACCGATAGGAAACTTCTTCGCGGGCAGATCATTGATAACCTGGAGGTCGAATGGCCGGGCGGCGACCGGCGCGCGAGCGTCTGGGTAAGCGACACTGCCGGAGCGCCGGCGTTTCTCATTGACGCGCCGGAGTATTTCGCGCGCTCTTCCGTCTACGGCTTTAGCGATGACCACGAGCGCTTCGCCTTCTTCTGTCGCGCTGCTCTTGCGCTTCTCAAGCGTCTGGGCCCGCCGCCCGACATAGTTCATTTGAACGACTGGCCGGGCGGCTTTGCTGCCGCAGAGCTTCGCGTGAGACGCGCCCTGGACCCCTTTTACCATCGGACGCGCACGCTCTTTTCCATCCATAACCTGGCCTATCACGGCTCATTCGACGCGCGCGACCTTCCGCGCTTGGGCTTCGACACGCCTGAGCGGCGCGAAGCCTTCATGATGGAAGGCGCGGCCTCAGCGCTTAAAGCGGGCCTCATGGCAAGCGACATGCTTTCGACCGTCAGCCGCCGCTACGCGCTTGAGATTCAGACGCCCGAGTTCGGCCACGGCCTCGAATGGATTCTGCGCGCAAGGCGAGACCACCTGGCAGGCATCACCAACGGCGTCGACTACGACGTGTGGAATTCTGAGACAGACCCGCATCTGGCGGCGCATTTCAATGCCGACGATATGACGGGCAAGCGCATGTGCAAGCTTGATTTGCTCAGGCGTTACAACCTGCCCGAGGATTTGGACAGGCCAATTATAGCCTCCATCTCGCGCCTGACCGGACAGAAGGGCTTTGATTTAATCCGCGAGGCTGCGGGACAGATTCTCGTGACGGGCGCGTTCTTCGTCTCGCTGGGCTCGGGGGCAAGCGAGTACGAGGATTTCTTTCAGGAACTGCGAGACTATGCGCCCCAACAGGTGGGAACTTATCGTGGCTTCAACGAGCCTCTTTCGCATCAAATAGAGGCGGGCGCGGATATCTTTCTCATGCCGTCGCTCTTTGAGCCGTGCGGACTGAATCAGATGTACTCTTTGCGTTACGGGACAGTGCCGGTCGTGAGAGCTACGGGCGGGCTGGACGACACGGTGGAGGATTTCGACCGCTCGCGCGGCACGGGCAACGGCTTCAAGTTCGGCCCTTATTCGGCCTCCGCTATGCTTGAAAAAATATCGGAAGCGCTTTACTGTTATGCTGAACCGGAAGTCTGGAGAAAGATTCAACAAAACGGCATGCGCGTGGATAATTCATGGCAGGCCGCGGCCCAGAAGTATCTGGAGCTTTATCGCGCCACGGCGCAAACTTGAAGGGTTTTCGAGTTCACAGGAGATGGGAATTTTCGTATTAACAGCTGAGTAGGAGAAACAAGGTTATGAGTGAACATGTGAACGAAGTGAGCGACAGCTCTTTTGAAAAAGATGTTCTGCAATCGGAGCAGCCGGTGCTGGTGGATTTCTGGGCCGCGTGGTGTGCGCCGTGCCGCATGCTGGCGCCCACGGTGGAGGCCGTGGCCGAAAAGTACGCGGGCAATGCGCGCGTCGTCAAGCTCAACGTGGATGAGAACCCTGCCATCTCGCAGCGCTACGGCATCAAAGGCATCCCTACGTTGATTCTCTTCAAAGGCGGCAAGGAAGAGGAGCGGGTGGTCGGCGCTACCAGCAAAGAGGCCATCTCGCGCATGATTGACAAGCACGTAACGGTCGCCAGCGCTTGATGGCGCGGGCTCACAAGATTTTTGTGGCGCGGAAAATTCCCAAACCTTCCGCGCCACTTCTCTATACGCGGCCAACCCTGGCCCCCAAAGTGTTTAGTATATCGGGCGGCGCTGAAGATGTAGGGGAAGAACCCACAGCTTACGCGACTCGGGCTCTGCCGATTTCGACAGCAGAAGCTCCTGGCGAACTGAATACTATATGAAACCCAAGCGTCAGGGACGCCCACTTCGCAAGCAATCTTTTGACGAGCGCTTGGCTGCTGCGAAACGTTCGCGTGCAGTCGAAGACGTACGGTTGCGCGCGCGTCAGGCGCAGGGCAAGCTGCGCCGCTTCGTCAACATCAACTTCCGCAAGGAAGAGGTCGTACAGCAGCTAGCCTTGAGACGGGGCGAGTGCAATCGCTGCGGCGCTTGCTGCGAGATTCTGTTCAAGTGCCCCTTCCTCAAAAAGCACAGGGACGGCACGACTTCCTGCGGCATCTATGAGGACCGCCCGAACCAGTGCCGGCTCTTTCCCATAGAGAAACGCGACCTTGAAGAAGTGCGCGGCACGTGCAGCTTCTACTTCATAGAGAGGCCACTCAAGCTGGAGCGTGCAAGCTAAGTCAATATGATTATTGTCGTCATAGGCGCCCAGTGGGGCGATGAAGGTAAGGGGAAGATCGTTGATCTTCTGGCCGAGCGCTTCGACGTGGTGGCGCGCTACCAGGGCGGCCACAACGCGGGCCATTCCGTGCAGGTCGGCTCAAGCTCGTTCGTCCTGCACCTTCTGCCTTCAGGCATAGTTCATCCCGGAAAGACCTGCGTGCTCGGCAACGGGATGGTCATAGACCCGAAGGCGTTCTTCGACGAAGCTGACCGCCTTGCCGCACAGGGGATTTCCGTCACCCCGGAGCGTGTGCTCGTCAGCTCTCGCGCGCACCTGATACTTCCCTACCATCGCGCGCTGGACCACACCAGCGAAGAGCGGCTCGGCAACGAGCGCGTCGGCACGACCTTACGCGGCATTGGCCCCGCCTACGAAGACAAGGCGGGCCGGCGCGGCATCAGAGTTGCGGACGCCATAGAGCCGGGCGTGCTGCGCTCGCGCATAGAGCGCAATCTCGAAGACGCTAACCGCATCATCGTGGCTTACGGCGGCGAAGCGCTTGACCCCGACGAGATGTTCAGCGAGACGATGCGGCTGACCGAGCGCCTCGCGCCGTTCATAGCCGACACCACGCTCTACATGAATCAGGCGGCGCGGGAAGGCCGCACAATCTTAATCGAAGGCGCGCAGGCCACGCTCCTTGACGTTGACCACGGCACCTATCCCTTCGTTACTTCTTCGAATACGACTGCCGGAGGCGCGTCCACCGGGACTGGCCTTGCGCCGCATCGCATCACGGGCGTGCTCGGCATCGTGCGCACCTACACGACCCGCGTGGGCGAAGGCCCTTTTCCGACTGAGATGCTCAAAGGCGAAGAGGAGCTCGGACAACTCATACGCGAGCGCGGGCGCGAGTACGGGGCCTCCACGGGGCGGCCGCGTCGCTGCGGCTGGTTCGACGCCTTCGCCACGCGCTACGCCGCAGAGATAAACGGCTTCACGTCGGTTGCGCTCACTAAGCTGGATGTGCTGGACGCGCTGGATGAAATCAAGGTCTGCGTGGGCTACAGGCTGGACGGGCGCGAG
>DASVVZ010000538.1:0-5165 GCA_036389875.1 Pyrinomonadaceae bacterium | reverse complement strand
CGGGAGCCATTTCGCAGGCTTCGACCCGCTTACTTTCTGCCCCCTGTTTCCGCCGAGCCGTTTAATACTCTGCTATAATCCGCACCTCGGCCCGAAAAGCAGAGAGACTTTTTAACCCGTGAATGATTCGGAAGGGGAAGTGTGCGGCGATGGAGCGTAAAGAGACTGCTGACGCGAAGGATGAGAACTTTGACGAAGCCCGGGCGGACATGGTCGAGACGGGCGGCGAGACTACAGCCGCGGCGACGGGCGCAGCCGAGATAGGAGCCGTCACGAATGACGCGACCGATGAAGGCAACGCCCGCCCCGTGGGCGAGGGCACCATGGTCAAGGTCGCGGGCGAGCAGGATTCCGCGGAAGAGAACTAGAAATTTAAGCCTAGAGAGCGAGGGGGGTTGAATGGTAGCCAAAGTTACACGAGAGTTGACGAAGATGAAGAGAACGCTCTCGGACGTGTTCGGGCTGGAAGCTTTCAGGCCCGGGCAGGCCGAGGTGATACGCTCGGTGATGGAGGGCCGAAACACGCTCGCCATCATGCCCACGGGCGCAGGCAAGTCGCTCTGTTATCAACTGCCCGCGCTTCACCTGCCGGGCACTACCATAATCATCTCGCCGCTCATCTCGCTGATGAAAGACCAGGTGGACAAGCTGGAAGGAGCGGGGCTGGACGCTGCTCAGCTCAACTCGGCCCTGACCTCGAGCGAGCACGAGGAGAATCTCTCGCAGATAGAAGAAGACAGAAGCGCGTTCGTCTTCACTACGCCCGAGCGCTTCACCGACGCGGAGTTTCTCCGTAACCTTCGCGGCAAGCAGATTGACTTCGTCGTCATAGACGAAGCGCACTGCATCTCGGAATGGGGGCACGATTTCCGCCCCGCCTATCTCTCTTTGGGCGCGGCCATCAGGACGCTGGGAGGCCCGCCCGTGCTGGCCCTGACGGCTACAGCCACGCCCGAAGTCACGGAAGACATAGAGAAGCAGTTGGACCTGGGCTCCCTGCGCGTCATCAACACGGGCATTCATCGCCGGAATCTCTGTTACGAAGTGCTGCGCGTGACGAACGAGGCGGAGAAGCGCGAGCACCTCCTGAGGCTGCTGCGCGAGATAGAGGGGACGGGGATAATCTACGCCGCTACCGTCAAAACCGTAGAAGCGCTGCACGCCTGGCTTGAGACCTTTGAGTTCCCGGTGGCTAAGTATCACGGGCGGCTCAAGGCGAGCGAGCGCAAAGATACGCAGGAGCGCTTCATGGGCGGCGAATTGAAGGCCATCATCGCCACCAACGCCTTCGGCATGGGCATAGATAAGCCGGACATACGCTTCGTCATACACTTTCAGATGCCCGGCTCGCTCGAAGCCTATTACCAGGAGTCGGGCCGGGCGGGCCGCGACGGGCTTCGGGCGCGCTGCATACTCTTCTTCCAGTTGAACGACAAGCGCACGCAGCAATTTTTCCTCGGCGGCAAGCGTCCGAAGTTCGACGACATACTGGCCGTCTACAACTCGCTGGAAACTTTGCGCGCGGACGAAACGCCGGTCACGCTCATGCGCCTTCAGGAAGAGGCGAACACCGTGGCCAGGACTAAAGTGCGCGTCATCCTCTCGCTCCTGAAGGAGCTGGAGCTGGCGAAGGAGTTAAGGGGCAGCAGCTTTCGGCTGCTCAGGCGAGAGGTGAAGCGCAATGAGCTGGAAGAGCTGGCGCGCATTTCGGAAGAGAAGGGCGCAAAGGACAGGGAGAAGCTCGAGCGCGTGATGCTCTTCGGCCAGAGCGCGCAGTGTCGCTGGCGGCTGCTGCACGACTACTTCGGCGAAGAGATGCCGGAGGAGAAATGCGGCACCTGCGACAACTGCCTTCACCCGCTCGAAGAGCAGCTGGGGCTACAGAGCCAGGTGGATAGTCAGGCGGAGAAGCCTGCGGAAGCCGCGCAAAGGGGTGCGCCGGAGACTCCTGACGTGACACCCGAAGAAAAGGCCGCGGAAGTCCAATACTCAAAGGGCGACAAGGTGGAGGTGGCGCAATACGGCACGGGCCGCGTCAGGGAGGTCGAGGACGATAAGATAACGGTCGTCTTCCCGGACGGCGAAGTGCGAAAGTTCATGAAAGAATTTATCGGCTCAGGCGCGGGCGAACAGTAGAAGATAGAAGGCCGGAGCTTCTCTTTCATGGTTCAGGCGGAAGGCCACTCCGGCTCAGGCTTTCCGGCCCAGACCCAGACAATGAAGTCCGTCAGAGGCGGCTCGCCTCCAAGCTCGCGCAGCCGCGTGCTCACCTGCCCGCGATGATAGGCGCTGTGCATGACTACTTGCAGCAGGGTTTCATGAAAGCTAGGCGCGGCGGCCTTTCGCCCCAGCCGGGCTTCGAACATCTCTATCCACGGCATGACAATCGGCCTCTCCATGTCCATCCCGGCCAACCCGCCCGTGTATTCATTAAACTCTGCGTAGTTGTCACGCGCCCACGCCAGCACCGCGCTCAGGTCTGGAAAGCTTGTACCGCTGACGGGCCTGACCTCTCTGCCGCGCCAGACGTTCAGGAACGCCTGCTGAACCATGTGTATGTGACAGAGGCGCTCCTTTAGAGAGTCGTCCTCCGCCGCATCTTTGTGCGAGAGCAGCGCGGCCCAGACCTTGGCGTCGGCCCACTCCATGTGCCGAAAAAGTTCCCCGAGAGTCTCCAGATTATCCATGACTAATGTCCTCGCTTTTGACCGTCAGGATTATATACCGTAATCAAGACGCACACTCCAAGCCTTTATCTTCCCGGCCACTCTGCAAAAAGGGCGCGACGCGCGCGTCGCCTAAGCCAAGGGCGGGTTCAACTGTCCGAGAACTGTCTTTCAGAGTCTGCTTTAATCTAATCAATCGCAGAGGGCTTGAATATGGGACGACTATCAACCGGCGTGAGGCATCTGCTACGCGTAAAGCTTCTGTTGCTGCTGCTGTTCGTTACGGCGCAGGCTGCTGTTGCGCAGGCGCCTGACTGGCAGCCCCGTAGAACATGGGTCTTCGTAGTCGGAACTCTGGAATGGAAGGACAGCGAGACGTTCGAGTCATTCCCGAAGGAGAACCGCAGGGACCTGGAGCTGGTCAGGTTCTTCCGCAACCAGGGCGTGCCGCGTGAGCAGATAGTCTACTTACAGGACAGGGCGGCGACTACGGGCAGGATTCAGAAGGAGCTTCGACTTCTTCTGTCTAAAACGCAGGAGGGCGACACGTTCTTTCTCTACTACACGGGGCACGGCTACAGGAATGATGAGGGCAGAGCTTATTTCGCAAGCTACGATGCGAATGACGAAGCCAATCCAGGCTGGGCCGTTGATTCGATACCATTAACCGTCGAGCGCTACTTCAAGGGAGAGCGCGCCTTCCTCACAGCCGACTGCTGTTATTCAGGCGCTCTGGCCGAAAGGGTTCGTGCAAGCCCTAGCAAAATCTCTTACGCCGTCTTTACCTCGGCCACTTCGGACAAAGTCTCCACGGGCAACTGGACTTTCACGGAGGCGCTGCTGGCGGGGCTGCGCGGGCGCGCTTATGTCGACACGGACGGCAATGGAGATGTCACGTTCGGCGAGCTTGGACGCGAGATAAGGAGCGACATGTCGTTCGCGGAAGAGCAGACCTCCATCTTTATCTTAACCGGAAAGTTCGCGCAGCAAACCATTCTGGCTGACGCCGAAGCGCGGGCCGACCGTCGAGTGGGCGCTCGCGTGCAGGTCTATTCCGAAAGCGACTGGTACAAGGCGCGCATCATAGACGCTTCAAAAGGAAGATACAGGGTTCATTACTACGGCTTCGATGACGAGTACGACGAATGGGTCAGGCCCTCGCAGATACGCAATACCGGGAGCAGGCCGCGCCCCGGCAGCCCGGAGCGCGCTACCGCTACTCCGGCGGTGGCACCGCTCTGATACCGGAACATCTTCACCGCCGCAAAGAGTCTCAGAAGAGACGCGTAAGATAGCGCAGAGGAAAGCTTCAAACTTTCTCAGCGCGCCCTCTTACCTCTCTTCTGCGTCTCTGCGGCGGTGAAGAATTTATAAGCTCATTCAACCGAGAGCCTGAAATTTAGCAGCCCTGCTTTTGTCCCGGCCATCCTGTGCGCTTGAAGAAAAGCGCCTCCCGTGCAAAGAATGTAGCAACCGGTTTCAACTCAATCAGAGGTTCAAGGGGGATTTTACGGATGAGCCACCTGTTTTCAGCTTTCACTTTGAGAGGGGTGGAGTTTCGCAATCGCGTCTTCGTCTCGCCCATGTGCCAGTATTCGAGCCGGGACGGGATGCCGAACGACTGGCACGGTGTTCATCTGGGCAGCCGCGCCGTCGGAGGCGCAGCGCTGGTCATGGCAGAGGCCACTTCCGTCTCTCCCGAAGGGCGAATCTCTCCTGGCGATACAGGCATCTGGTCGGACGAGCACGCGCAGGCCTTCGCGCCCATCTGCGCTTTCATCAAATCACAGGGAGCCGTGCCCGCCATACAGCTTGCGCACGCGGGGCGCAAAGCTTCTACGGAAGTCCCCTGGCGGGGCGGCAAGGCGCTCGCCGAAAACGAAGGAGCGTGGCCGACTCTCGCGCCGAGCGCTCTGGCCTTCGGCCATTATCCCGTCCCTCTAGAGATGACTGTGCAGGATATAGAGCGCGTCACACGTGAGTTCGAGGAGGCCGCGCAGAGGAGTCTTCGGGCGGGATTCGAGGTGGCGGAAATTCACATGGCTCACGGCTACCTGCTGCACGAATTTCTCTCGCCGCTCTCCAACCGGCGCGAAGACGAGTACGGCGGAAGCCTTGAAGGGCGCATGCGCTTTCCCCTGCGGGTGGCGGAGGCCGTGCGCCGCGTCTGGCCTGAGCGGTTGCCGCTCTTCGCACGCATCTCGGCTACAGACTGGGTCGAAGGAGGCTGGGACCTGGGGCATTCTGTGGAACTCTCGCGCCGCCTGCGCGAAGCGGGCGTAGACCTGATTGATTGTTCCAGCGGCGGGCTTGTTCCGGGCGCGAAGATTACGGTCGGCCCCGGCTATCAAGTCCCTTTCGCCGCACGCATAAGAGAAGAGGCCCGCGTGGCAACGGGCGCGGTCGGCATGATTACCGAAGCTCACCAGGCCGAAGAGATAATCTCGCAAGGCGAGGCCGACATAGTCTTTCTGGCCCGTGCCATGCTGCGTGACCCCT
>DASVVZ010000537.1:0-3208 GCA_036389875.1 Pyrinomonadaceae bacterium | reverse complement strand
CGCGCCGGAAGGGATAGGAATAGTGGACATGTGCTTCCTGCTTTCAGGTGATTGAAGGACTCGGGTGTTACAAAGAGAATGGCGATGCTCTCTGCGCTAAGCGTTGTTAGCCCGGAAATGAATTTCACGGGCGGGAATTGCCAAGGGTCAGTAGAAGTTGAGAGAGGGATACCGCCTCTCTCAGTCAGAGCAACCGACTCGGCGAGGAAGCAAATAATCCTGATAGATTGTTAATGAAGGCTCAGAAAACGGAAACTTTGAAAATCGGCTAGAGACTAAAGGCATTGAGGCTCTATTGTCAACAAAAATGTCTTCAGCCGGTGGCCCAGTGTCCGAAGCGTAAGTCGTAATCGACTGGTAAACAGTTTAGCTCATGGGCTCGCACAAAGCGTCGCCGCACAGATCATCCACAGCCGCAATCATGTGTCGGGCAAATCGCTTAGCCGTCTCAAGCGAAGAAGAGTCCAGACGTATAAGAATGTTGCCGCGCCGCACGATGAGAGTTCCTGAGCCCTTCTTGCCATAAGGGCCTTCGCCCAGGGTGTATGCCTCATCGCCCAGCCCCTCTATCTTCGTGATGCGGACGGGCACGCTGATGGGCGCGCGTATGAAAGCCACTATAGCTTTGGCAGCATCCGTGCGGTCCGTCCTCTGGTAGGTGGTCGTGGAGACGTACTCTTTATTGAGCGTCCATCCCTGCATGAAGTATTTATGCTCGGCCCCTTTGCGCTCGTGCTTCTGTTCAAGCTTCCAATCCGGCTCCTTCTCCTTGACGATGCGCTCTATCATGGAGAATAACGACTCGTTACCTTGCGCGCGTGTCGTCGCCTGTAGGGCTGCGCGCGGCAGGGCGGCCACCGATAGGGCCGCCCAAAAAGCGATGGCCAGCGCCCTTAATAAGTCGTGCCGCAGATGCCCCTTGAATCGAGCCCCGACGGCGCGCTTCCCTGTTTCGTTCTCCGCCATCTGCTTTCGCCTTCCGTTTCTATCGCCGGGGCAGGCCGCCCCGAGGCTTCCCCTTGCAAGAGCCGGGCGCTACTTCAGAAAAATCCTGTTGCCGACGACATTGATTTTACCCGCGGTTCGCAGATTGTTTATGTGCGTATCCACCTCGCTCGCTTCGATTCCCAAAGTGCCGGCCAGGTCCTCTCTCTTTATGCCGGGATTAACGGCTAAGTTGAAGCGGACAGCCTCCTCCGTGGCCAGGTTAATGTCGGGCGGCGCTTCAACAACCAGGAGTGGCGCGTCAAGGTTTTTAGGAATCGCCCACCAGCGAACCGTGTAGGTCACTGTCTGCTGATCCTCCCTGCTGCGGCGGTCTTTGACCCCTATCTTAAAAGCCTTGTCGCTTATGCTGTTGTATGCGACGAGGGCCGGTAACGCGCCTAGCACGCCGATGTCTCCGAAGAGGTCTTTCTCGCCGGTTTCTGCATTAGCTTCCATGGCGAGAGAGAGGATTATAGCGCAGGGGTTAGCCCCTTGTAAGTGATCTATAAATTCAGACTGCCGCAAGGTGCCCGCTCGTACCTCAAGAAATCTGACCAGCCCCGAAGAGACCCTCCCCGACTGCGGAATGTTTATATTGACGCGGTTCTGCGCAGCCTCGTCCGTAACCGTGACGCCCGCGCCCAGGAAGTTAAGCTTAGTCCGGGTGGAGATTATAGTGCCTTCGTCCTGCACCTCAACCTTCTGCGCGTTCAGTAGTATGCCCGGCAGGTTGTTGACGTTCAACTGATCCGAGCCGCCGGCCTGATGCGTGGGCGCGTGCGGCAGCGGAGTCCTGGCGTTTGAGAGCCGCGGGTCGTTAGCCTCGCAGACTTTTCCGGCCTGCGTCGCCGTGGAGTAGTCCGGCTGGATTTGATTGCCTGTGATTTTCAGGCCGTTGGCGACTTCGGCCACCAATTTCTGCGCCACCAGATTTAACCCGCTTCCGGTGTTGGCAGTGATGCGGTCGGCTCCGTCCAGCCTCAGGCCGTCGCCAAGATTAGCCGCTATGAGATTGCCTGAGAGTTTTACCCCCTGGCCCGTTCGGGCGGCTATGTGGTTGCCGTCGAACATGAGGCCGTTCCCCAGATCTGCGCTGATGTGGTTGCCGTCGAGCATAGTCCCATTGCCGAGGTCTGCGACGATTGCGTCATTATCTATCTTAAGACCTTTATCAACCCTGGCGGTGACGTTCGCCTGCCCGAGCCCGCCGTCCGCAACCGTCAGCCCGTCGAAGAATTTGAAGGCCGTGACGGCGGCGATGACCTGAGTAGTTTTGTTGCTGACGGGAATCTCCGGCAGCTTGCCGATTCTCTTTTCACCGCAGGCGAGCAGTTCGAAGAGCAAAGGGTTGTTGTAAACGTACTGGTCGGAGGGGAACCTCTTCACATCCGTCAGCTTGCTCTCTTCGCCCAGCTTGGCGCTGGCTAAGTAAAGGCAGTGGTCTTCCTTGCAGGACGGGCAGGCTCCCGCCTCCTCGTCATTGAAAATTTTCGCGGCTATCAAATCGCTGATGCGCTCGGCTTTAACCTGAACTGTCGTGCTTTGATCTTCCGCGCTCTGCTGCGTGCTCAGAGGGAAAAAGATATTGGCTTTGATTCCCGCGTCAACAATCGTCTCTCCGGCGCGCAGCAGGTAGGTCTTCGTCAACGCGCCGCCGGATTGCGTCAGAGAGAAGCTGACCCGGTGCGTCAGCGAAGAGATGCCCTGTACGACCGTGAGTTGTCCGGCCGGCGAGAACGTCTCTTCGGCCTCGACCACCAGCGTCGCGCTCACATTCTTGGGCGTGGCGATTAGCTGAACTTCGAACACGTCTTTCGGGTTCACCCAGAGGGGGGCCACGCGCTCAAGACGAAGGCGCGCGTCCTCGAAGACTATCTTCTTTGAGCTTGTGACTTCGCAGAAATCGGATGCTGCGGCCGGCGGCGTCGTCTTGATGACAATCTTGAAGCCCTCTCGTATGCGGTTGTAGTCGCAAACGTCAGCGCACGAAGAGGCGTTGGCCTGCGCTCGAATCGGCTCGCGTATGCACTCGTCGTACATCAGGCAGAGATAGATGGTCTGTTGCTGCGTGACTATCTCTTCGCGGTAGCCGTCCAGGTCGGTCAGGTCCGTCTTCGTGTAGTCGGAGCCGACCACGATTTCGCGGCCGCAGCAATCAATCGCCGCGCCCGCCCCGAGCGTGAAGCCGCCGTCGGTGTTCTCCTTCAGGTAAAGACCGCAA
>DASVVZ010000536.1:0-6322 GCA_036389875.1 Pyrinomonadaceae bacterium | reverse complement strand
TCCTCTATCCGCTCAAGCGAGTAGAGGCAGACAGCCCTTTCCGGCCCGCCATGAATCCTCGGATGAGCCTGCCGGTCTCCGACGAGCCCGGTCGGGGTTACCACGGCTTCTTCGACGGGGAGCTTCGGAACACCTCCGTCTGAACTGTTGAGCTGAAAAATCCGGCCGCGCGGTTCGTGCATCATTTCCGGGGGAACGCTCCTTTCAAATTTTGCGCTCTGCGGGGATGAGCGATTTGTGTATGTGAATAGCCGCCATAGCGCCTTCTGCCGCGGCGACTACCGCCAACTGCGAGCGCGGCGTGATGTCGCCCGCAGCATAGACGCCCTCGACGCTCGTCTGCTGGTCTCCGTCGACCCAGACGAGCCCGCACTCTTCGTCCAGCTTACACCCGAGCGTCTCATGAAATTTCGAGGCGGGGATTGTGCCCAGGTTGAAAAAGAGCGCGTCCGCTTCCAGAGCCTCGCCGTCATCAAAACAGACGCGCGATAATTTGTGCGAGTCTATCTCTCCGTCCAGCCGCGCGATTCTACGGTCTGTGATGGGAATGTCGAACTCCGCTAGCTTTTGCCGATGTTCTTCAGTCAGCTCAGCGCCGCGCCCGCCTGTTATTAGTGTCAATTTGTCCGTCCAGGTCAAGAGGTTGAGCGTGAAGCCAACCGTCTCTCGCCCGCTCCCCAAAACCGCCACGCGTTTTCCGGTCACCTCAAAGCCGTCGCAGTCCGGACAATGAAAGACCGTCGCGCCGTAGAAGTCCCTGAAGCCCGGACAATCCGGCGTTAAATCGCGCAGGCCCGTGGCCAGCAGAAGCCGCCTTGCTTGGAAAGTCCCGCCCGCGCCCGTATCTTCATCGCCAGTCGTCACACGAAAAAGCTCCGGCCCAAGCTTTTCGACTTCCGTCACGCATCCTTCGATTACCAGCCCGCCGTGCTTCAGCACCTCGTCGCGCCCGCGCGCCAGCAGTTCCACCGGCGTAATTCCGTGATGCCCCAGAAACCCGTGCACGCCGTGCGAGTATAGATTACGCGGGCTGCTGTTATGAAAGGTCAGCACCCTTCGCCTGTACCGGGCCAGAAAGAGCGCCGCGGACAACCCTGCGGGCCCTGCGCCGACAACGATACAATCGTAAACCCCTTGTTCCATTTTTGTTCTCTTTCGATTGGCAGCAATCCGCTTTCATTATGAGCGCCGGCGGCTCATGTGGTTAACCTTCTGTAGATGCCCGGCATTCTTTCGGGCAGTGAGAGCACGTCGTCTATGATGGTGTAGCCGACCTCGCCGTAGAGGTCTTTGAGTTCCGCCTCGGATTCGCGGTCGATGGTGATGCAGAAGGGGGTGATGCCCTGATTCTTGGCCTGGCGCAGGGCTTCGCGCGTGTCCTCGCGTGCGTAGCGCGCGTCGCCGTAGTCATGGTCGTAGGGGCGGCCGTCGGAGAGAACTATCAGCAGGCGCGTGCGGGCTTCCTGACGCGCGAGACGCGCTGCCGCGTGGCGTATGGCTGCGCCGAGCCGCGTGTTGTTCTGGTAGTTGATGCCGCCAATGCGGCGCTCAACCTCTTCGGAATAGCGCTCTCCAAAATCCTTGACGACGTAGAATTTCACGTTACGCCGCCCCTCGCTTGTGAAGCCGTTGATTGAGTAAATATCGCCCACGGCTTCCAGCGCCTCGCTCATCAAAACCAGGCCCTCCTTCTCAATCTCTATGATGCGGCGGCCCGGATGCGTGTAGGGCTGCAAGGGATGGCGTCCGATGGTACGCGCAGTCGAAGAGGATTGGTCGAGCAGGAAAGAGACGGCCACGTCGCGCTGCCGGCGCAGGCGTTTGGTGTAGATCCGTTCGGATTGCTGGCCGTCCGCGCGACGGTCTATGACGTAATCGATGACGGCGCTCAGGTCAAAGTCTTCGCCGTCCAGCTCGTTCGGCACGCGGAGCAGGTTTTCCGGCTTCATCAGCTGAAACTGGTGGCGTATGGATGAGATAACGCCCTTGTGACGCTCGCGCGTCTGCTCGACGAAGGAGCGGTCGCCCTGACGCACGCGCTTCTCAATGACCCGGCACCAGCCCACGCGATGGTCTGTCAATTCCCTGTCCCACTCGTCGTAGTTGAAGGCGACCTCGCCCTCTTCAAGGCCCTGTTCGGGCGTCTCCGCCTGCGTCCAGACCTCCGAGCCCTCAAGCTCGTCGGGCTCGCCCTGCGGCTCCGTGCTGGCCCAGGCGTTGAACAGCTCGCGCGCGTCCGTTTCGCGCGGCGTCTTCTCCGGGACTCTCTGCGTCTGAAGAGCGTCCCTGGCGGCCTCGCCTTCGGGGCTTTCGGATTCCTCGTCCTGCGCGTCCGCCTGCTGCTGCTCCGCATCGTCCTCGGTGACGGATTGAAAGAGCGCGTAGACGCGGCTGGTTGCCATCAGGGTGTCCGCGACCGTCGCTTCGGGAGAGGTTAAGTAGTCGGCTACGATGCCCTCAAGCTCCGAAACAATCTGGCCGTAGAACTGGCGCGCATCATCAAGCGCCCCGCCGCAGAGAGTGATTTGAAAAAGAAGCTCGAAGGGAACGAGCGCGGCGGGCAGGTCAATTATGCGCGGGCGGCTCACCTTGATGTGCTCGCGCGTGAAATCAAGGTCACGTCTTAACCCGCGATAGATGTGGCGCAATCTTCTATCAATACGGCCGTTCTCAAGCGTCCCGAAAATCCTGCGCGCCAGGTTGGCGTGCGGGAAGAGCGCCAGAACTGCTCTGTAATCCGAATCGGGCGGCAGAACCGCGCGCGATTCCTGGGCGCGACGCGCTTCCTCTTGCGGCGACAGGGCGGCTTCTCCCTTCTCCATCTCGTTGATGTAGCCGTCCAGCGCAAAGGCGTCGCGCGCATCCACATTCTCACGCGCGTGCAGGGCCGCGATTGAAGTGTAGACCGCGCGCAAATCGGAGGTGTCGCGCTCGTGCGTGCCGAACTCTATCTGGCCTGCGGCGTGCGCTGCCAGAACCTTGTAGAGACGAAAATCAAGCTCGTCGTCGTCGAACTCCGCCACGGCCGAAGGCAGGTGAATCGTGCGCCCGTCGTTGATGCGCGCCTCGTCCGGCACCGCCGCGAGCGGCGCAACCTCAACGGCGTGTCCCGTCAATGCTTCCACATAGAGGCGCAGTGTGTGCTGAACGCTCTCAAGCGCAAGGCCGCCCGCGCCCGTTTGCAGTGCGTCGTTGCTGCGGCGAGTTTCGAGCGCGAAGTAGCTGCGCCGCGCCCTGGCGTCCATCTGCTCCTGCAATAAGCCGTCGCGCGCCCAGTCTTCGAACTGCTCTATGTTGACGGTTCTGAGGGCGCGCGTGCTCGAACGAAAACAGGCCAGGGCGGCTTCGCCGTCCACGCGCGCAATCTCGGCGGTGACCTGTATGACGCGGCGCGAAAGCTCGGAAGCGCGGCGCGCGTCCGTCTCGCCCGCGATTGTTTGAAAGAAGGGCGGGCCGCTCCTGACAAAGGCCACGAGAGCGGCGTTGCCATGCTCGGCAACTATCCAGAGCAGCCTTATCCAGTCGTCGAAGGCTTCCGCCAGAGCGCGCAGCACATTTCCGCCGGCAGTCAGAACGTGGAGCGCAGCGCCTCCGCCACGCTCAAGAAATTCGCCGGCGCGCTTGATTAAACGCAGCCCGTCCTCACTATTGAGTCGCGCGAGCGCTGCCGGCAGGGCCAGCCAAGCGTCCGCCGCTATGCCGCCCGCGCGCACGGCGAAATCCGAGCAGAGCGAGACGGCGGCCCGCGCCACACGCTGCCTGTCATCACCGAATCTGTCGAAGGCTTTTACGACCTGCGGCGTCGCGTTCAGAAAGTCTGCGGAGTGTTTGGCCGAGCGGCGCGAAATCTCAGCCGCGACCTCAAGGACGGAGCATAGAAGCTGCGGGTCCTTGATACTGTCTGCAAGCTGCGGGGCCCGCATAAATGTCGCGGTCGCGACCGAGCTTGAGAGAGTCATCTGCCTTGTGCAGATCTGCAGAACCAGTGGACGCGCAGCCTTTGGAATCCGCCCGAACTCCTCCACGCCAGCCGTGAAGAAGGACACGGCCGTCTCGACGTCGGCCATAGCCAGCCGGCGGCCCAGCTCGCCCCACGCCCGCAGCTCTTCCGTCTCAAGCACGCGCGCGGCCTCGGGCACGGCGCGCAAAAATTCCACGCTCGCACGCAGCGAGACGCCCGCCACGCTCGCGCTTACTTCGAGCGCCGCGCGTGCCGCCTCTACTGGCAGCTTTCCCAGCTCGCGCGCGAGTTGGCCGAGCGTGCGCCGCTCCGTCACGCTCTTGACCGAACGCAGCCGCTCGCGAAAAGCCTTCTCGAGCGGCCCCTCGCCGCTCGCTTCCGCGTCCTTCGTTCCTTCCCCGTTTATCTCGTCTGCCATTTGAGAGCTACCTGAAAGAAGCCAGCACAAGGAAAAGCAGCGCGTGAACGGCTGCGCCGACAAGCACGCCCGCGACGTAGGAGCGGCGCGTCACTCTCTTCCGTGCTCTATAAAAGGTCGCGGCGCCGAGCGGAATCCACAGCAGCACGCCCGAAACAACGCCCGGCGAATAGGTATCCGTCAAGATGCTGCCCGCCAGATGCGCCACGGCGTTGATGAAGACGACGGTGGCGAAGGTTATCGTCAGCCATCTGACGGCAGGCGTCTTACGAAAAATTATGACGCCCGCGATCATCATGAGCAGAGCGAAGCTGTTGATACTTACGAACTGGCCGGGCGTCATCCCGCGCCCTATGATGCGCGCCACCCACCTGTAAAAACCTTCGCCGCCGAAGTACTCTTCCAGAGCGTGAATCAGATAGGTTAAGGGGAAGAGCCATATCCAATCTTCGAACAACCTCTTAGGGGAAGAGCCAGCAGCTTTAGCCATCTCTCTCACTTCAAAGCTGAAAAGGCGATGAACCACGCGCATCATGCTAATCAGCACGAAGTAGAATAAGAAAGAGGCTCTTTACTCTCTCGGTGCCGGTTCGTGTGATGCGCGTGGTTCCCTTTTCTTCTACTGCAACTCCCTTTTTACAGCACGGGCTTTACGCTTCGAGCCGGGCGTCCATGGTTATCTCCGCCTTCAACAGTCTGGAGATGGGACACCCGGCCTTGGCGTTGTTGGCCGCAGTTTCGAACGTCTGCTGGTCGCCGCCCGGAATCCTTGCCACGACATCCAGGTGAACCTTTGTGACGGTGAACCCGGCATCCGTCTTCTCAAGCGTCACGCTGGCCGTGGTGCTGATGCTCTCGGCGGTCACGCCCGCGTTGCCCAACTGCCCCGACAGGGCCATAGAAAAACATCCGGCGTGGGCCGCCGCTATCAGCTCTTCCGGGTTTGTGCCTGTGCCGTCTTCAAAGCGCGTGCTGAAGGAATACTGCGTGTCCGTGAGCACGCCGCTCTGAGTAGAGATAGTCCCCTTCCCATCCTTGAGGCCGCCCTTCCAGACGGCTGAACCCTTACGTTTCATCACTTCTCCTGTACGAATTAAGATTTAATTGCTAACTCTTTCAACTCTCTTTATCAAATCACGGTCGTCACAATCTCGCGTATGCCGCGCTGTAGCTCGCGGTCGTCCGTGATGGGCGAGCAGAGCGCGACTTCGGCCGCGGCCACGGGCGGGATGCCTCGCGCCATCATCTGGGCCGCATAGATAAGAAGCCGCGTCGAGACTCCCTCTTCCAGCCCGTGCCCGCGCAGGTTCCTGATCTTCTGGCCGATGGTGACGAGGTCGCGCGCCATGGTCTCGTCTATGCCGCCTTCGCGCGCGACTATCTCCGTCTCAAGCTCGGGCGGCGGGTAGTCGAATTCCAGCGAGACGAAGCGCTGGCGGGTGGACTGCTTCAAATCTTTCAGGATGGATTGATAGCCGGGATTGTAGGAGACCACGAGCATGAATTCGGGCGGCGCATCCAGCACCGTCCCGCGCTTTTCAATAGGCAGGCGTCTGCGGTCGTCCGTCAGCGGGTGAATGATAACGACCGTATCCTTGCGAGCTTCCACCACCTCGTCCAGATAGCAGATGGCACCGTTTCGGACGGCGCGCGTCAGGGGGCCGTCGTGCCAGACAGTCTCTTCGCCTTCGAGCAGGAAGCGCCCCACCAGATCTGTGGCCGAGAGGTCTTCGTGGCAGGCCACTGTGATGAGCGGGCGGCTCAAGCGCCAGGCCATGTGCTCGACAAAGCGAGTCTTGCCGGAGCCCGTAGGCCCCTTGAGCATGACGGGCAGGTGCGCGGCATAGGCCGCCTCAAAAAGCTCTATCTCGCGCGCGACTTCCAGGTAGTAAGGCTCTGCAACCGCGCGGTACTCTTCAATGGCTCTTTCTATCATCTTCATT
>DASVVZ010000535.1:0-1674 GCA_036389875.1 Pyrinomonadaceae bacterium | reverse complement strand
GAGCGCGCGCCCGACACGGTAGCCCTTTACTTCGAAGAGCAGAAGCTCAGTTACAGGGAGTTGAACGAGCGGGCCAATCGTCTCGCGCATCATCTACTGTCTCTGGGTGCGGGACTCGAAACCCTTTGCGCCGTTTACGCGGAGCGCTCGCCCGAGATGCTGGCGGCCATCCTGGCGGTCATAAAGGCGGGCGGCGCTTATCTGCCGCTAGACCCTTCGTACCCGAAGGAAAGGCTCTCTTTCATGCTCGGTGACGCGCGCCCCCGATTTCTGCTGACGCAGAAAAGGCTCTCCGGCGCGCTGCCCGATCATGATGCGAAGGTGGTAATTCTGGACGACGCGGATAAACTTCCGGCAGGCGTGAACGCAGGCAATCCCTCTTGCGGGCTGACGGGCGAGAACCTGCTTTACGTCGCCTACACCTCTGGCTCCACGGGCAGGCCGAAGGGCGTGCAGGGCTTGCATAAGGGCGCAGTCAATCGCATTCGCTGGATGTGGCGTCAGTATCCTTTCGAGGCCGGAGAGGTCTTGTGCCAGAAGACCGCGCTCAGTTTCGTGGATTCCGTGTGGGAGCTTTTCGGGCCTCTACTGAAGGGCGTGCCTTCGGTCATTATCCCCGAAGAGGATGTGAAGGACGCGCGCAGGCTTGTAGAGACTCTGGCCGAGCGGAAGGTGACGAGAATCGTGCTCGTGCCGTCGCTCCTCCGGGCCATGCTGGATGCGGAGCCCGAGCTTGGGCGCAGGCTCCCGCAACTGAAAGTCTGCGTCAGTAGCGGAGAGACGCTTTCACTCGAGCTTTGCGAGCGCTTCCGAAAGAGCGCGCCTCAAACTGCGCTGCTTAACCTCTACGGCTCTTCGGAGGCCGCAGCCGATGCTACATGCTACGACACGCGGGAGCTTCATCCCGGCGCCTCTTCGGTTCCGATAGGCCGGCCCATAGACGGCGCGAGCATCTACGTGCTGGACCGGAACCTTGAGCCGGTCGCCGCGGACGAGACTGGCGAGATTTATGTCGGCGGCGTCTGCCTCGCGCGCGGTTATCTTGAGCGTCCCGAACTGACAGCCGAGAAGTTCGTCCCCGACCCCTTTGATATTCGAGGAGGCGAGAGGCTCTACAGGACAGGAGACCTGGGGCGCATGCTGACCTGCGGCGACATAGAGTTTCTGGGAAGAGCCGACAGCCAGGTCAAGATACGCGGCTTCCGCATAGAGCCCGGAGAGATAGAAGCTGCGCTCTGTGAGCACGAAGCCGTGGGCCAGAGCATTGTGCTGGCATGCGAGGACTCAAGCGGCAACAAGCGGCTGATGGCCTACTGGGTCTCTGCCGACGGGCAGAAAACGGCCACGGCTAAAGAGCTGCGGGAATTTCTGTCTCTCAGGCTGCCGGATTACATGCTGCCTTCGGGCTTCGTGCATCTGGAGGCAATGCCCCTGACGCCGAGCGGCAAGGTTGACCGGCTCTCGCTGGCGGCCCACAGCCCGCGCCCCCTGCGCGAGCCGGGCGAAGCTACACAATCTCCGCGCACGCGCCTTGAAAGCGAGCTTAAAGAGATCTGGGAAGGCGTGCTGGGGATTTCGCCCATAGGGATACGCGATAACTTCTTCGAGCTTGGCGGCGACTCGCTGCTTGCGGTAGGCATGCTGCTGGAGGTTCAGGAAAGCCTGGGGAAGAAC
>DASVVZ010000534.1:0-6381 GCA_036389875.1 Pyrinomonadaceae bacterium | reverse complement strand
AGATGGTGCCAGAAGGAGCATCGCACGAGCTTCGAGCCTCGTTTTTAATAGATCTGATGACAAGTACCAGCAGTGATAGCAAAATGCAGCGGCATGGAGTGCGTCTATTTAACGCCGTGATATCTGAACCCATAATAGTTGATTATGCGGAAGTCCCGTATCACGTGACTTTATCCAACTGTCTCTTCAAAGAAACAGTGGATTTGTCTCACAGCATCTTTCAGAAGAGTTTAGTACTTGATGAGACAGTTTTCATGGGCGCAGTGAATTTTAAGTTCGTAATTATTAAAGATGTGTTGCAGGCTAGAAAGACACAATTTA
The DNA here is from genome assembly GCA_036389875.1 of Pyrinomonadaceae bacterium. Taxonomy (GTDB): domain Bacteria; phylum Acidobacteriota; class Blastocatellia; order Pyrinomonadales; family Pyrinomonadaceae; genus JACVRN01. The sequence continues at coordinate 6,060 of DASVVZ010000534.1, read as the reverse complement.
AAGAGCCTAAGTTAGTAGCCGATTTTGACAGTATAAAAATTGGTAATACTGCAAATTTCGATGGCGCAACTTTTGAGGGGCCATTAAATTTTATTGCTTCGGAGATAGGCGGAACTTTTCAAGCCGAAGGAACGCACTTTAACAGCACAACCGGAAGCGCACAATTCACTAGTATGAAAATTGGCGGGAATGTTCTCATTCGCGGTGCAAATTTTGAAGGGCCTACAAGATTTCTTGGATCAAAAATTGCCGGAATATTCAGGCTTGATAATAGCCGCTTCAATAATAGTAATACTCCACCGAACTTCAATAACGTGAAGGTAGATGTAATATCGTTTGATAAAACGATTTTCTTGGGGCACCCGGAATTTAGCGGGGTTCGCTACGAGACTATCGGCGCCGGGCCTGATGAAGCCCTGTTGAGCCTGCCCGAAAAATTCAAATTTGATACGGAGATGTATGCAAATTTAGAATCTTTCTTACTTAAAAGCGGGAAACCGGAAGCCGCTGACAGGCTTTATATCGCGCAGAAATGGCGCGAGCGCAAAGAGCGCCTGGACGGATTTTCATGGTTGGGTAACATATTGCTGTACGTGTTAGTGGGCTACGGCCGTAGACCCTGGTTAGCCCTCATTTATGGAATATTTATAGTCCTTATTGGTTATCTGGTTTTTCATAATAAGGAAGGGATGGATGTACAGAAACCCGATAACAAACCACGACACTATAGTCCCTTCTGGTATAGCTTAGACCTCTTCGCGCCTATTATTAATCTACAGGCATCCAGTATCTGGATCCCCAGGCAGGATCGCAAATTTGCACGCAATTATATGCATGTTCAAAGGATTCTTGGGTGGATACTGATTCCTATAGGCATCGTCGCCTGGACAGGCTTAATAAAATAGTCGTAAGTCATATAGTCTTCGACGGTAACATCTGACCACTCAAAGGGAATATCTTCCCGTGTGGTACATTACATTGTGAAGCGTTGGGCCGTCGTAGCAGGAACAGAGGATGTTTCGTCATACGAATTTAAGACACACAGCTACGACGCGAGCCCTGGAAAGAGGCCTCACTCGGTATCAGATGCTGATGAGGTCAAAACATAAGGACGCGAAGACCGCCATGCGTTATGGCTGCGGTAGGGAGAACCGGATCAAAATGCCGCTAATTTTATTGATGGTGACTTATAGCTATATCTTCATGTAGAGAATTCCGAGCACATCACCTTTATCCCAAATGACAATTAATATTTCTAAGCCCGATCTAACAGCTATTGCCGTTCGTGCGATGATAAGCGCAGGTCTGGCCACCGATTTCACCACCGAAGTCTTACGAGACGGCCAGGCTCTGACGGAATCTGAAAGTGAAATAAGAGCCGATGGCCCCATCCGAGACATGCGGGAGTTGCTTTGGTCTTCTATTGATAACAGCGAATCGCGCGACCTGGATCAGATTGAGTACGTCGAGCGTCTTCCGGACGGGCGCATATGGCTGCTTATTGGCATAGCAGACGTTGATGCGTTCGTCCCGAAAGGTAGTGTTATTGATAGGCGAGCATTCGTCAACACAGTGTCAGTCTACACCCCTGCAGTTATCTTCCCCATGCTGCCCGAACAGCTTTCGACCGGGATAACATCACTGCTGGAGGGCGAGGACAGGCTCGCCCTTGTGATCGAGTTGGTCTTAACCAGTGAAGGCGCAGTTTCCTCAAGAGATGTTTACCGGGCTCTTGTGCATAACCGCGCCAAGCTGACTTATGACGAGGTTGGCGGTTGGCTCGAAAATCAGTCTCAAATCCCCGCCAGCATCGCCAACGTCTACGGGCTGGAGGAACAAATCCGGCTTCAGTTAGAGACGACAAACCTTTTACACGCGCTGCGGAAACAGAACGGGGCGCTGGAGCTTGAGACAGTAGAAGTTGAGCCCGTCCTCCTGGATGGGGAAGTCATCAGGCTAGATATAAAGAGGCATAACAGGGCGCAGCAGATCATTGAAAATTTCATGATAGCGGCGAACACCTCGATGGCAGAGTTCCTGCAAGAACGAGGCGTGCCTTCGCTGCGCAGAGTTGTGCGCACTCCCGAGCGTTGGAACTTAATCGTCAAAATGGCTAAATCATATGGCGTTAATCTTCCTTGGCGGCCGGACTCGCGCGCGCTCTCGGATTTCTTAGCTCAGAGAAGAGCTAAAGCCCCTGCGAAATATATTGATCTCTCGCTTGCTGTTTTGAAGATGATGGGGTCGGGTGAGTATTTGGTAGAGGCGCCCGGACTTGAGCAGGAGGGACATTTTGGGCTGGCCGTTCACGATTACACACATTCGACTGCACCGAACCGGCGATACCCGGATTTAATCACACAGCGGTGTTTGAAAGCGGCGATAAGCGGTGAGAGTTTCCCCTACACCAGAAGCGAGCTGGAAGAAATCGCCGAAAGATGCAACAGGATGGAAGACGCCGCTAGAAAAGTAGAACGGATGACGAAAAAAGCGGCGGTAGCAGTGCTATTGAGCGGCCGCGTCGGCGAAATCTTTGACGGAATCGTGACCGGAGTTAAAGAGAAGGGAACGTTCCTGCAACTCGTTTCACTGCCCGCTGACGGGCGAATCGTAAAGGGGGAGGAAGGCTTATCGGTTGGAGAGAAGGTGCGCGTTAAATTGGTCTCTACAGAACCGGAACGCGGGTTCATAGATTTCGCTACTGTAAAACATGATTAGGGTAGAGGCGTCACGCTGTTGGTGAGAAGAATCGCTCGATCCTTAATGATAATACCGTAGGCGAGCCACAGCCCTACTCCTGTGCGGAAGGCCACGAACCATTTGAGCAAAACGCCCTCGGCCGATTTAGTTTTCCATATCTTAGTCACCTACGGCACGAACGAGACGGTAGTTAAACCGCCCGCCAAAAGCCCTAGTCTAACTATCAAATCCACTGAACCTCTTCCCCTTGAAATAAGAGCCTGACTGAGACACTCCACGACAATACCTCTATTTATGAATCCCCTACCCGCAACACCAATCACTCTCACGCCTACAAATACTTGCCTGGCTTAGGCACTCATCGCCGCTAATTGATGGCGGACTAATTCCCAGACCCCCGCCAGGTGACGCTCTGTAGTCAGCACGTTGCCGACGGCGATGCGCAGGGCGAGTCGCCCGCGCAGCCGCGTATGTGTCAGGTATGCGGCGCCCGTAGCGTTGATGCGCTCAAGCAATTGTTCGTTCAACTCGTCCAATGAGGCAGCTGTAGTCTCGGCCGCCGCACTATTTCCTTGGGCGCGAAAGCAAACGACGCCCATCTCTACCGGCGCGAGAATCTCAAAGCGTTCGTCTGCCTCGACCCATCCGGCGAAGGTGCGCGCGAGCCTGCAGGCTTCGCGGATGCGGGAAGCCATGCCTTCGCGTCCGAAAGAGCGGATGACGAACCACGCCTTGAGAGCGCGGAAGCGGCGACCGAGTTGAATTCCATAATCCATATAGTCCGGCACCGTCTCCCCGGCACGCCGCGCATCGCCGTGCAGGTATTCGGGCACGAGCGAGAAGACGCGGCGTAATGTCTCGGGGCGGCGCACGTACAGGGCGCTGAAGTCCAGAGGCACGAAGAGCCACTTGTGCGGGTTGAAGACGACAGAGTCCGCACGCTCTACGCCGCGCATCACGTGCCGGCCTTCTTCTAAAAGCGACATAGCTCCGCCGTATGCGGCATCAACGTGCAGCCAGATGTTTTGCTCGCGGCACAGCTCGGCAATAGAGTTGACCGGATCAACACTCGTCGCGGAAGTCGTCCCGATGGTGGCGACGATAGCCAGCGGGCGACGCCCCGCGTTTAAGTCGGCCGTGACTGCGCGGCGTAGAGCGTCAACATCCATTTTATACTGGTCGTCTGAAGCGATGCGCCGCACTTGCGCTTCGCCAAGCCCGAGTGTGACGGCCGCTTTCTCCAACGAGCTGTGCGCCTGATCCGAGGCGTAAAGTGTGAGCTGCGGGATGTCCGTGCGTCCGGCCAATCCGTCTCTCCGCACGTCGAAACCCAACTCTTCCCGCGCGGCGGCGAGCGCATGCAGCACGGCGACGGAGGCCGTGTCGTAAACGATCCCATAAAAGTCTGACGGGAGGCAGAGCATCTGCCGTATCCAGTCCAGGACAACGAACTCTAATTCAGTGGCGGCAGGCGAAGTCTGCCATGTCATTGCAGAGACGTTGAGGGCTGCGGCCAGCATCTCACCTATGATGCCGGGAGCGTTCGTCGTAGTGGCGAAATATCCCAGGAACGCCGGATGCCCCCAATGTACGATGCCTGGCATGATGAGCTGGTCGAAGTCGCGCAGAATTTCATCGAGCGGCGAGGCGGCCTCGGGCGGGGCGGCCGGCAAGCTGTTCATGAGCGCGCCGGGATGGTGCTCAGGGGTGACGCGGCGCTCCTCTATGCCTGCGCGGTAGTCGGCGATCCAATCGGCGACCTCATGCAACATGCGGCGGAAGTCGGCCTCGGGCAAGTCGCCCAGGCTCGTATTGAGAGATTCAGGTTTCACTCGTTCCAAAGTTTGGAAGGTGTGCTTGAGGCGGGGCGGTTGCCCCCGGCGCGCCACGCGCGGCCTGTGCCTTTAGCGACCAGTTTGTCGCCGAAAGGATAGCCTCCGTGCGCGACCCGCCAATAGAATGCCCAGTAGGTGCTGACGACGCGCTCCGCTACCCACAAAGGCGCATACAGGCAGAGCCTGGCCGGGAAGAAATTCGCCGCTCCGTCACCCAGGCCGCGCGCCGCTACGAGTATAGCGCTGCACGCCAACGCCGCCACAAAAGCGAGTGCGCCCTTCCACCCTGAGATGAACCAGACGAGGGCGAGCACGAGCGGCAGGGCGGCGAAAAAAGCTGTCTTTGTCCGCATCACGAAATCTTCGTATGCCTGGCGTGGGCGCTGCTCCAGCCACTTACGCCGGGTCGGCGGGTGTTTCAGTATGAAGAAGTCGCGCGCGTAAGCTATGTGCGCCCCCCGTGCGCGGAAGTGGCGCACGATCTCTTCGTTGTCGAAGAGCACGTCGCCGTCGTAATGCCCCACACGTAGCATCGTGCTGCGGCGCACGCCGAGCGTGCCCGGGTAGTCCCCTTCAGCAATCCAGGCGCGGTTGATGAGCATCCGCGCCGCCTCCGTCCGCGCCCAAAAGGGCAGGGGACTCAGGTAGTTTTGCGGGCGCACCATCTCGTAATCCCCGAGCAGGGCAATCATGCGCCGAAGGTCGTCCGGCGTGTAGCGAATGTCGTCGTCCGCGAGGATGATCGGGTCGTGAGCGGAGATGTTGACGCCGGTATGGATGCCGTTGACTTTGCCGTTCAGGTACTTGAACTGAGGATCTACGCCGGCATGCTGGCACACGCCGTCCCATGCCTGCGCGTGAGCGGCGAAAACTTCGGGCGTCGAACCGTCAATGACGAGCACGTCACAGGCAATGGCCACCGACCGGAAGTATTCTCTGAAACTCTCCGCCTCGCTCGCGTCAAAGCTTACGCGGCGGATAGTTAACAGGTAGGTGCCACGCGTCCCGTCGCCCGTCCTCTCAAGCTTTTCTTTGCCCGCGCTCTTAGTATCCAAGGGTCCCGCCTTAAAGCTATGTGTGAAAGAGATTGATGTTGGCACACTAAAGGGGTTTAAGCTGTACGCTTTCGTACTAAAAAATGGCTTGTTATCCGGTATGTTTATATGAATTAAAGATGGCCCCTATGACACCGGTTCGACATAATAACCGTGTTAAACTACAAACTAAACCCCCGACATGTTTGAGATAACGTAAGACCCTCGCCGCCGCGCATGCATTCGGCCGCGCCGCATCGCGCTTCAACATGAAGGAGGCGAGCCGGGGGTGCGAAAGAGCAAGTAGGTATGTCAGAGGTGATAGGCCAGTTAGTTAAGACAAATCCATTCGGCGTTTACGAATCAGCACGCGCTCACAGCACTTATTCCGCGTGGCGGGACGGACGGTTAATTCACCCGCTAGAGCCCGGGCGACGCCCGACTCCGCTGGCCGAGTCAGTCCACCAAAGTTTTCGCGAGAAAGTGCTGGA
>DASVVZ010000533.1:0-6459 GCA_036389875.1 Pyrinomonadaceae bacterium | reverse complement strand
CGCGTCGCGGCTGACCGGGCCGTCGCTCTTCCTGAGCGCTCTGCATGTTCAGGGGAAAATCCGACGTGACATCGCCGTTGAGGGTCTCGGCGCGCATATCGGCGCTCAGCCCCGATGGGAAATCGAGCGTGATGCTGCCGTTGACTGTGTTGAATTTCAGCTCTCCCGTCCAGTTGGCGTTGCCCATTGAAGCCTTGATGGAGCCGTTGACAGTGTTGGCCTGAGCTACGCCGGAAGCAGAGACGTTTATGGAGCCGTTGACGGTGGCCACATCAACGTCCGCGCCTATTCGCTCGGCTTCAACCTCGCCGTTGATTGTCCGACCGTAGAAGCGCACGCCCGCAGGAACTTTTACAGTGAAGTCAACCGACACGTCATTATTCTGCACGTTGGTATTCCACGAACGCCCGACCTGGCAATCGTTCGGGCGCGAGCCGTCGGCCGATGGATAGACGGCGCAGATGGTCACACCATTGGCGTGCTCGATTACGCGGATCTCCACCTCTTTCGCGTCGCTCCTTCGCCCCTTTTTGTTAGCGACGACCTCCACCTGGCTGCCCGTGTAGCCTTCGGCGCGCACGTTGCCGTTGACGCCCTTAATCTCCAGGGCCTGCCCGGGCTGGACACGGCCCTGCCAGCGAAACTCTTCCTGACTGTCGGCAGGGGCCGAAGACGACGACCGGCCCGGTGCGAAGCGAGCGATATCTTTGCCCGCGGATTCGGTCGAATCAATCACGTTGCTCCAGAAGAGCGCGGCCATGGCCCAGTGATTTGTCAAAGTCATGCCCCTGGAAAGGCGCTCGGAGCCTTGGCGCACGCCGGCGAAAGCGGTTATTACGAGAAGCGAAACGAGCAATAGTTTGTATCTCATCTTCAGGACTGCCTTTCGTTTAATGTCTCTCTCTACAAGGGAAAACACCACGCCCGGGCCTTTTGTGACAAAAAGTTTCTGCTCGCGGGTGCAATCAGGAAAGCGGGTGGAAAAGCGAGGGGCAGGTGCGCCTTTTAGAGCTTATCGCTTTTGCAGGCGCACAGTGCCGGAGAAGCTGTGAATGTTGAGGCTAGACCAGTCGCTCGTGCCGTAAGAGCCCACCAGTCGGCCTTCGCGCGCCAGGCTCTGCGAATCGCCTTCGCCAGCAGACTTGACGGCAAAGTCGGTCGTGATGCTTCCCTGCGGCGTGATGGCGTTGATGCGAAAGGCCGAGCTTTGGGGAATGTTCAAGACCACGTCGCCGGAAAAGGTATTGAAAGCGTAGCTGCCGCCACGCGCAAGCTCTCCCGTCAGCGTTATCATGCCGCTGGTTGTGTTGGCTCCCAGGCGAGCCTGTGCCACGTTCTCAAGCGTGATGTCGCCGCTCGTGGAGGTAGCGCTGAAATCGTCGCCCGGTTCAAGGGCGCGTATGTTTGTGGCGTCAACGTCGCCGCTAACGCTGGCCAGCTTGACTCGACCGGCGGAGTTCGTGAGCGTCAGGTCGCCGCTGATGGTTGACGCTTCCACGGCTCTGGCCACACCGCTCAGAGTAATGTCGCCGCTCATATTCTTGATGCGAGCCTCCGCGACATCCGAGACCTCTATGTCGCCGCCCCTGAGCCTGATTTCGACGATAGCGCCTCGCGGGATGCTTATCTCCATGTCTGTCATTGCGCGACATTCGGAGGCGACGGGCTCTCCGGGCTGAGCGCCCGCGCCGTTCGAAGCCAAGACCTCCACGCGCCGCGAAGGATTCATGCCGCCGCCCTGAAGCTCAAGCTGGCGCAGGCTTGTGGCCGTCACCTTAACTTCCGGCCTGTCCCAGCCGCGAACAGTAATGTCGCCGGACGCAAGACAGACGGAGAGAGCCACGTTCTGGCTGGCAGGAATCGCTCGCTCCATCTGCTCGCCCAGTTCGGCGGTACTGTCCTTGAGCTTCTCCTTGTCCTTCTGCGCGAAGGCTGAAGTCGCGCTCGCAGCGAGCGCAAGGAGCGCCATGACTATTATTAAAGCGTTTCGTCTCATCTCTGGTTACTCTCTACGCCTGTCTAGCGAGACGCTATACGAGTCTGGTCGGCTACGGCGCTCAAAAGCTCTATCTTGTTCTGATAGGCCGTGTACACAAATTCCATGGCGTCCCGGTCGTTAGGGTTGCGCTTGGCCTGCTGGCGCGTGCTCACGATGGCCTGGTCTACGACCGCCAGGTTGCGCTCGTAATCGGCGCGCACCGTGGGCTTCAACACGTAATCCTTGTTGGCTTCGACCACGGTAGTCAATGAAGCAATCGCCTGTAGATAGCCCTCTTCGCCCGGCAAAAGTCTGGCCTCTGTTGAGCCGGGCTGAGCTGCCTCGGGCGGCTGCGGCCTGTCAATGCTTGTGTCCCGCCGCTTCGGCGTGCGCTGTCGCTGCGCGGGCTTCACCTTCACCACATCCGCCGAAGGTGTAGTAGAAGCAGGGACAGGCGCTACTTCATCCACGCCGCCTCTCCTGATGGGCGGCTCGGAAGGCTGCACGGGCGCGGTCTGAGCGCCTCTTTTATCTGCAATCGCGGGCGGCGCATCACCGCCGCGCGAGCGTAGCTGAATGACGGCGAAGATGGCCGCGAACGCAAGGACCACTGCCAGGCTGGCAAAGCCCAGCGCACCGGCCCTGGGACTGAGCGAGAAGGAAGCGAAGAGAGACGAAAACCAGCCGCGCGCACGCGCACCCACAGATTCGGTCTCAAGCAAGCGGCGCGGCTCCAATTCTGCTATCGCCGCGTCAAGACGCTCGCGCAGGGCCAGTGTAGGCACAGCCAGGCTTAGCTCGGGCGCGAATGCCTCCGCCAGAAACGCGTTCTCCTGCTCCACATTGTCCAGCAGGCTCGCGCAATCTTCGCACCCTGCGAGGTGCGCCGCGACCGCCTCCGTCCGTTCCTCCGAGAGTTCGCCGTCTACGAACTGCTGTATGACATCTTCTGTCAGACAAAACTCTCTCATCAGTGTCCTCCGATTTTGCCGTACAGCCTGACGAATTCCTTGCGGCCACGCGCAATCAGGCTGCCTACGTTAGCCTCGTTAATCGAGAGCGTTTCCGCTATCTCGCGGTACGAAAGCCCCTGCTGTTTAAGCAGCAGGCAACTGCGCATGGGCTCTTTAATCTTTTCAAGGGCGCGGCGGGCCTCTTCGATCTGCGCGCGGCGCTCGAAATCCAGCTCGGGCTCGGCTATGAACGCGCCGTCTTCTGTGGCCTGCCTGGCGTACTCATCTTCGCGCGCAGTGGCGCGGCCCTGGCCTCTCAAGGTGTTGCGCGCCACGTTCATGGTCACGCGCAGCAGCCACGCCCTCAGAAGCTCGTCCTTAGGCGTGGACTCCATATTCTTGTAGAGCCGTAAAAAGACCTCTTGCGTAACGTCCTCTGCGAGCCCTGCGTCGCGCACCAGTGCGCGCGCCGTGCGGAAGACGGCCCTGTGATGCAGCGTGAACGCTTCATCAAAGCCCAGTACGGCTGCTGTCGCCGTCTCCATCTCGTTGGGCACAGAGTCCAGCAAGGCTCTTGCTCGTTCGCTCATCCTTCTCTTCCAGCTCTCACAGGCCGAAACGCGCGCCTTCCGCCGCTTCCACACCATAAACACCGCAAAGGCGCGATTTGTGGCAACTATTTATGCTGAAAATGGCTTAGGGTCCCTTTGCGCTGAAAATTACCGGTTTCCGAAGCTTCCATGACGGAAATTCGGTTCAATCTCAAGCCCGCCTCCGCGCTCGCGCTCAAGGCCCGTCCTATTGTAGTCTGAATGGGCAAGCCTGAAGCTCCATTTATACAGCCGCGCGAGGGCTTTTGTGAAATCGCCCGCGGGCCGCCCGAGGGGGCGGAAAGAGAAATCAGGAGACGCCTTCTTTGAGCCAAAAAGTGGAAATAGACACGCTTCACGATAGCCCGTTTATGCGCGCCTGCCGGCGGGAGGCGGTGCCGCACACGCCCGTCTGGCTGATGCGACAGGCCGGGCGCTACATGAAGGAATACAGGGAGGTGCGCGCGCGCCACACCTTTCTGGAAATGTGCAAGAAGCCGGAAGTGGCCTCGGAAGTGACGGTCTACGCCGCCGGGCGACTCAAGGTTGACGCTGCCATCATCTTCGCAGACATCCTGCTCATACTGGAACCTATGGGCATTGACCTTGAGTTCGCCAAAGGCGAAGGCCCAGTCATACACAACCCCGTGCGCGGCTCTAAGGATGTAGACCGGCTTCGCGAGGTAGAGGACATTCAGGCTCTGGATTACGTCATGGAGGCGATCAGGCTTACGCGCCGGGACCTGCCCGCCAACCTTCCCCTGATAGGCTTTAGCGGCGCGCCGTTTACGCTCGCCTCTTACATGACCGAAGGCGGCGGCTCAAAGAACTACATACACACCAAGCGACTGATGTATCTGGACTCGGGGGCATGGCACGAGATGATGTCTCTGATTTCCCGCGCGCTCTCCAAATATCTGAACGCTCAGATCGCTGCGGGCGCGCAGGCCGTGCAGCTCTTCGACTCCTGGGTTGGCTGCCTGAGCCCTCACGACTACCGCGAATACGTCCTGCCGCACACGCGCGAGGTTATCAGGAACATCAAGCCGGGAGTGCCCGTCATACATTTCGGCACGGGCACGGCCACGCTTCTGGAGTTGATGAAGGAGGCTGGAGGGGATGTTATTGGGCTGGACTGGCGCGTGCAGCTGGACGAGGAGTGGGAGAAGCTGGGAGACGTTGCCGTAATGGGCAACCTTGACCCCATAAGCCTCTTTGCCGATGCGGAGTTTGTGCGCGGGCAGGCCCGGCGCATACTTGAGCAGGCGGCGGGCCGCCCCGGCCACATCTTCAACCTGGGCCACGGCATCCTGCCAGAGACGCCCGTGGAAAACGTCCTCGCGCTGGTCGAAGCCGTACACGAACTGAGTCAAAGATAAGCCCTTAAGATGAATCAACCATTCGATGCAATTCTAATCCTCTCTTTCGGCGGGCCGGAGGGGATGGATGAGGTCATGCCTTTTCTTGAGAACGTGCTGCGCGGCAGATCTGTGCCGCGCGAGCGCATGCTTGAGGTCGCGCACCACTACGAGCTGTTTGGCGGCGTCAGTCCCATCAACGCGCAGAACCGCGCGCTCATTGCCGCTCTTGAGAAAGAGCTTGAGCGCAGCGGCCCGCGCCTTCCCGTCTACTGGGGAAACCGCAACTGGCACCCCATGCTCGCCGACACGCTCCGCAGGATGATGGATGACGGAATCGAGAGAGCGCTCGGCTTCGCCACTTCCGCGTATAGCTCTTATTCCAGTTGCAGGCAGTATCAGGAGAACATTTCGCGGGCGCGCGAAGAGGTGGGAGAGCGAGCGCCGCTGATAGAAAAGCTTCGCCCCTTCTACAATCATCCGGGTTTCATAGAAGCGAACGCGGAGCACGTCCGCGCGGCCCTTGAGGAAATCCCGGCCGGGCGAAGAGCGGCCGCGCATCTGGCTTTTACAGCGCACAGCATACCTCTTGCGATGGCTGAGAATTCCGATTACGAAGCGCAGCTACAGGAATCGTCGCGACTGGTGGCCGAGCGGGCCGGTAGGGAAAGCTGGCGGCTGGTTTTTCAGAGCCGCAGCGGCCCGCCCACGCAAAGTTGGCTTGAGCCGGACATCTGCGATTATCTGAGAGAGCTGAAGCAGGTCGGAGCGAGCGACGTTGTCATCTCGCCCGTGGGCTTCATCTCAGACCACATGGAGGTGCTTTACGACCTTGATACGGAAGCGAAGGCTCTGGCCGCTGAGCTTGGCATAAACATGCTGAGAGCCGCGACCGCGGGCACGCACCCGGCCTTCATCGGCATGATTCGAGAGCTTATCCTGGAGCGCATTGAGACGGGCGTCGCCCCGCGCCACCTAGGCACGCGCGGCATAAAGGATTGCGGCTATCCGTCGGATTGTTGTCTTCCCTCCATGATGCGCCCAACAGCAGGTGACGGGCGGGAGCGTGCAACTTGAATATTTTGATTCTGGGCGGGACGGTCTTTCTAGGTCGTCAACTGGCGGAGACTGCCCTCGCAGGCGGTCACCGGGTGACGCTCTTCAATCGTGGCCGCCGCAATCCGGAACTGTTCCCGCAGGCTGAGCGATTGAGGGGTGACCGTCGCGGCGACTTAAGCGCGCTTCGTGGCCGTCGCTGGGACGCCGTGATTGACACCTGCGGTTACGTGCCCGGCGTCGTGCGCTCATCCGCAGAGGCGCTGAAGGATTCCGCCGGGCGCTACGTCTTCATCTCAAGCCTCTCCGTCTATGCTAATGCGGAAGAGGCGTCGGTTGACGAATCGACTCCCGTCAACCGCATCACAGCCGGGCAGTTGAAGGAGGCCGAAGAGATAGTCCCAACGGGCCCCGTCATAGCCGTCAACTACGGCGAGGCTTACGGCGGCCTCAAGGCGCTCTGCGAAGAGGAGGCCGAGCGCGCCATGCCCGGCCGCGCCGTCAACGTTCGTGTGGGCCTCATA
>DASVVZ010000532.1:0-6228 GCA_036389875.1 Pyrinomonadaceae bacterium | reverse complement strand
GAAAACTGAAAACTGAAAACTAAAAACTCGTAACTGATTCTTATGCCAACTTTCGTCAAGCGTATCGTCGGCGCGCTTCTTATCATCCTGCTGCTCTACATGGTGCACATGATGATGAGCCGCGAGGGGTTGTTCGGTTTCGGCATCGGTGCCTATCCGGCGGACATATTGATGCTGATTTTCGTCAACATCATCCTGGCCGTCTCACTGAACCTGATAAACGGCTTCACCGGACAGTTCTCCATAGGCCACGCGGGCTTCATGGCCATAGGCGCGTACACCTCCGCTTATCTGACCGTCTATCACGGGCAGGCCTGGGAGCGACAGATGGCGGGCTCGATTGGCGAAACGGCAGCCATGGCACTGGTTTTTCTGGTTGCCATACTGGTCGGGGCGCTCGCTGCCGCCGTTATGGGATTGATAGTCGGCATCCCGTCGCTTCGTCTTCGCGGCGATTATCTTGCGATCGTCACGCTCGGGTTCGCTGAGATTATACGCATCGTCATCCTCAACATAGACGTGGTCGGAGGCGCCACGGGCTTTTCCGTCCCCGGTTACTCGAACATCCTATGGGTCGGCGGCTTCGCCGTCATCACCATCATAGTCATACACAACATAGTGCGCTCCGACGCCGGCCGCGCGCTCATCTCCATTCGTGAGGACGAGCTGGCGTCTGAAGCCATGGGCATCAACACGACGCGCTACAAGGTGATGGCCTTCGTCATCAGCTCTTCGTTCGCTGGCGTGGCCGGAGTGCTCTTCGCGCATTACAAGAAGTTTCTGCACACGAACGATTTTCAGTTCATACGCTCGTTCGAGATAATCATCATGATAGTGCTGGGCGGCATGGGCTCAATCACAGGCTCCATTCTGGGGGCGATTGTCATTACGGTGCTGCCTGAATTGTTGCGCCAGCTTCCCACGATTGACCTCTTCGGCAGGGCCGTGAACTTCGCAGACCTGCGGCTGGTCATCTACGCGCTGCTTCTGATAGGCATCATGCTGACAAGGCCGCAGGGCGTGCTCGGCCAGCGCGAGTTCGGCTTCAACTGGCTCAAGCGCGCGCAGAAGCGGCCCGAAGGTGACGAAGCTGTGGGGGCATCCGGCGGCGTCCCAATTGCCGAGCGCGATGCGCCGACCGCCGATAAGAGCAAGGAGGCGAAGAATCAGTGAGCACGAATCCTACGCCTGAGCCGGATCCAACCAGCACAACTGCCGAAGAGGGCATCCTGACGGAGGCCGCGACAAGTCTTCGCTCGCAAAGCGTAGTGGCCGACGACAGTTTCTCCATCCTTCGCACGAACAACTGCACGATTCGTTTCGGCGGCCTGATAGCCGTCAACGAGCTGGACATGGCCGTGCATCGCGGCGAAATCTACGGCCTCATAGGCCCGAACGGCGCCGGCAAGACCACCATCTTCAACCTGCTGACGGGCGTATACCGTCCGACTTCCGGCGAGATTTATTTCGAGAACCATCGTGTTGACGGCCTCCGGCCCTATCAAATCTCCCGGCGCGGCGTCTCCCGCACCTTTCAGAACATAAGGCTCTTTCCCGGCATGACGGTGCTTGAGAACGTGATGACGGCCTGCCACATTCACGCCAAGCAGAGCCTGCTGGACGCCGTCATACGCTCGCCGCGCTATCAGACTGACGAGCAGGCGCACAGGGACTTCTGCCTGGAGCTGCTGGAAATCTTCGACCTCGCGCGCTTCCGTGAAGAGGGCGGCACGAGCCTGGCTTACGGAAACCAGAGAAGGCTTGAGATAGTTCGCGCGCTGGCCACTCGCCCGAAGCTGCTGCTGCTGGACGAGCCGGCGGCGGGCATGAACCCTTCCGAGCAGGAAGATTTGATGAACCTGATTCACCAGATACGCGACCGCTTCGGCCTGACTATCTTGCTGGTCGAGCACAACATGAAGGTCGTCATGGGCGTCTGCGAGCGTATACAGGTGGTCGACTACGGCAAGTCCATTGCGCTCGGGCTGCCCGAACAGATTAGAAACGACCCGAAAGTCATAGAGGCTTATCTGGGAGACTAAGGCGATTTTGGATTTTGGATTGGATTGGCAAAGTGGTGTGAATAGCTTCAATCCCACGAGCGTTAATCCAAAATCTAAAATCCAGAATCCAAAATAGAATCATGCTGACACTGGACAACGTCTCTGTTAACTATGGCGCGATTGAGGCGCTCACGGGCATCACCATGCGCGTCGAGCAGGGCGAGGTTGTGACCCTCATAGGGGCAAACGGGGCCGGCAAGACGACCACCCTGCGTACCATCACGGGGCTGCTTGAGCCGCGCCAGGGAAGAGTCATTTTCGAAGGCGAAGAGATCGGCGGCAAGCCTACGCACAGGCTGGTGGCGCGCGGCATCAGCATGTCGCCGGAAGGGCGCGGCGTCTTTGCCAACCTGACTGTCCGCGAGAATCTACAGATGGGCGCTTACCTGAAGAAGAACAAGCGCGAGATAGCGCAGGACATGGAGCGCGCCTTCACCATGTTCCCGCGCCTGAAGGAGCGCGAGTCGCAGAAGGCAGGGACGCTCTCGGGCGGCGAGCAGCAGATGCTCGCCATGGGCCGCGCGCTGATGTCGCGCCCGCGGCTGCTCCTTTTGGACGAGCCGTCGCTCGGGCTTGCGCCGCTGGTCGTCCACACCATCTTCGAAGCCATCGACCAGATTCGCAGCGAAGGCATGACAGTCCTCCTGGTAGAACAGAACGCGCACGCCGCGCTCAAACACTCGGACCGCGCTTACGTGCTTGAGACCGGCCAGATAGTCATGGAAGGCTTGTCCAAAGACCTGGCCGCAGACCCGCGTATCAAGGAAGCTTACCTGGGCGAGTAGCCTGTCTCATCTTCTGCCCGCGCCGGACAAGCTTCCATACAGATTGGGAATTAGCTGCATGCGAATCCTCGTCTACGCTCTGATGCTCCTGCTTCCATATTCGGCGGCGACTCAGGAGAAGGAGAGATGGGAGCGCGTTTATACGCTGGAAGACGCGACCATCGCCATCAACTCTACGAAGGTCGAGTTGACGGGAGGCGCTCTCGGGCGCGTACAGTTTCGCTGGAACTTCTCCGGTGTTCAGCCGGTCCGTGACGGCTCTGATGCTAAGTACAAAACGCGCGTGGAGACAGTGGAATTTAATTGCAGCCGTAGACGCTATCGCCTGACAGCCTTCACGCTGCTTGATTCCAAAGGCAAAATGATTTTGTCGAAAGAGCTTACGCCGGAAGAGCTGGAATGGAGATTCGTTAAAGCCGGAGGCATGATGGAAAGGCTCCTCGGCCCCGCGTGCCGTCTCATAGAAGAGAAGCGATAGTAACGCCCGGCACATCCTCTTCGCCACCCGTCAAAGCTTATTCATCAGCCAGTCGTGCGCGTGCTTCGCCCAAAGCTTCCCCTACCCTTTCGGGCGACGTGCCGCCGGTTTGCGCCTTCGTCCTCAGAGTCTGCTCAAGCGAGAGCGCCTGGTAAACATCCTCCTCTATGAGCGGCGAGAAGCGGCGAAGCTCTTCGAGCGAGAGTCCTTCAAGCTCCGCCCCGCCTTCCATAGCTCGTAAGACAATCCGCCCGACCACGTCATGCGCCTCTCTAAATGGCAGCCCCTTTCTGACAAGATAGTCGGCCAGTTCTGTCGCGTTCATAAACCCGCGCACGGCGGCCTCCCGCGCACGCGCTTCGTCGAGGCGCATATTTCTTATCACCGTCGCCGTCACCTGAAGCGCCGCCGCCGTCGTCTCGAACGCATCAAAGACGGCCTCCTTGTCCTCCTGCATGTCCTTGTTGTAGGCGAGGGGGAGCCCCTTCAACATCGTGAGAAGCGCGACGGTGTGGCCGAAGACGCGGCCGGCTTTGCCGCGCACAAGCTCCATTGAGTCGGGGTTCTTCTTCTGCGGCATGAGGCTTGAGCCCGTGGCGACAGCGTCGCTCAGTTCCAGAAATCCGAACTCGGCTGTGGAGTAAATGATTATGTCTTCGGCCAGGCGCGAAAGATGCAGCATGATAAGGCTTGCGCCTGCGGCAAACTCCACGCAGAAATCCCTGTCACTCACGCCGTCCAGACTGTTGCGCGAAACGGCCTCAAACCCGAGCTCGCGCGCCACCGCCTCGCGGTCGATTTTATGCGCCGTGCCCGCCAGCGCAGCAGAGCCCAGAGGCATCACGTTCACACGCCCGCGAATCTCCTTAAGTCGCGCTCCGTCTCGCTCAAGCATCTCGAAATAGGCCAAGCACCAGTGAGCGAAGAGCACCGGCTGCGCCCTTTGCAGGTGCGTGTAGCCGGGAATGACCGCCGCCCTGTGCTCTTCGGCAAGCTCAAGCAGCGCGGCCTGCGCCTCGCGCACAGACCCCTTCAGAGCGTCAATCGAATCGCGCAGCCAGAGCCGCATGGCCGTCGCCACCTGATCGTTGCGGCTACGGCCCGTGTGAAGCTTGCGACCCGTGTCGCCTATCAGCTGAACCAGCCGGGCCTCTATGAAGGAATGAACGTCCTCTGACGCCAGCTCGTCAAAGTAGCCCGCATCCATCCCGGCACGCTTTCGTATGGTCTGGAGCGCGTTCCTGATCAGGTCGCACTCGGCCCGCGTGAGAACGCCCGCACCCGCCAGCCCCTCGCCGTGCGCTATGCTGGCGCGCACGTCCGACTCAAACAGCCTGCGGTCAAAACCGAAGGAGCGGTTGAACTCCACGAACCCGGAGTCCGCCTCACCCTTGAATCTCCCGCCCCACAAGTTCTTTGACTCACCCACTCGAAATGCCCTCCATTTGATTCCCCTGGATTCTACGCCCACGGCCCCCGGCGCGTGAAGCCCTTTTAATTTGACCTTCATGCATCTTTGCTGTAGTTTTATGCATCTATGCAATCATTATGCAATTAAGTTGCATAAAAAGGCCATGCAGAAAGAACAGAGACAGAAAAAGATTTTGAGTTTGATAGGTGCCAGGCGCATCGGGACGCAGGATGAGCTGAAGGAACATCTGGAGCGCTCGGGGGTTCCGGCGACGCAGTCGAGCGTGTCGCGCGACCTGCTGGAGCTGGGCATAGTCAAGCACAACGGCCATTACACGGTGCCCAAGGCCCGCACGGGCGCGGCTGCGCGAGGGCTCCTTGAGCTTTTGACGGCGGGAGATGCACTGATCATAGCGCGTTGCGAGCCGGGACTTGCGTCCGCCGTGGCGGTGGAGATTGACCGGGCCGGGGTCGAAGAGATCGTAGGAACGCTGGCGGGCGAAGACACTGTCTTTATAGCCGTCACCGAGAGGCGGGCGCAGCGCCCCGCTATCAAAAAAATCTGGGAGCTGTTCGGCTGAAGGGAAAAGAGAAGAAGTGTCTGAGAAGAAGATAAAGAAGATCGTACTGGCATATTCGGGCGGGCTAGATACTTCCGTCATGCTGCGCTGGATAAAGGAGCGCTACGGCTGCGAAGTGGTTTGCTACTGCGCGGACGTGGGCCAGGGGCAGGAGCTTGAGGGGCTTGAGGCGAAGGCTCTTGAGACGGGCGCTTCCAAGCTTTACGTTGAAGACCTGCGCGAAGAGTTCGTGCGCGAGTACGTCTGGACTGCCGTTAAAGCCAACGCGGTTTACGAAGGCGTGTACCTGCTCGGTACTTCTCTGGCGCGTCCCGTGATAGCCAGGCGACAGATTGAGATTGCGCGCCGCGAGGGGGCCGACGCCGTGGCTCACGGGGCGACGGGCAAGGGCAACGACCAAGTCAGATTCGAGTTGACCTACTATGCTCTTGAGCCGGACATAAAAGTGGTGGCGCCGTGGCGCGAGTGGGAGTTCAAGGGGCGCTCGGATTTAATCGCTTACGCCGCGAAGCACAAAATTCCCGTGACGGCTACGGCCGAGAAGCCTTACTCGACCGACCGCAACCTGATGCACGTCTCCTACGAGGGCGGGATTCTGGAAGACCCCTGGGCCGAAGCTCCGGCGGATATCTTCCAGTTGACTAAACGGCCGGAGGACGCGCGCGACGAGGCCGAATACATAGAGATAAGCTTTGAGAAGGGGGAGCCCGTGGCCATAGGCGGAGAGCCGCTCGGCGCGGTCGCTCTACTCGAAGCTCTGAATGAGAAGGGCGGCGAGCACGGTATAGGCCGCGTGGATTTAGTAGAGAACCGCTTCGTCGGCATGAAGTCGCGCGGAGTCTACGAGACGCCGGGCGTGACCATCCTTCAGGCGGCGCACCGCGCCCTCGAATCGATCACCATGGACAGAG
>DASVVZ010000531.1:0-4415 GCA_036389875.1 Pyrinomonadaceae bacterium | reverse complement strand
TGCGCAGGAGCGGCGCCGGCACGCGGGTCTTCAAGATGGGTAGCGGCTATCCCATCATCTTCGGCGAATGCGGCGGGGGCCCGCGCTGCTTCATCGTCTACGGCCACTACGACGTGCAGCCCGTGGGCCATCTGACCGAATGGTCTTCGGGGCCGTTCGCTGCGGAGATGCGGGACGGCAAGCTCTACGCGCGCGGCGCTTCAAACAGCAAGGGCGACCTGGTGGCCCGGCTCGCCGCGGTCGAGACTTACCAGAAGGTTTACGGCAAGCTGCCCGTCTGCGTGCGCTTCATAGTGGAGGGCGAGGCCGGAGTCGGAAGCCCCAGCCTCTACCGCTTCACGCGCGAGCACGCCGAGCTTCTTCACGCCGAAGGCTGTATCTGGGACGAGGGCTCTAAGGACACCCAGGACCGCTTTCAACTGAGCCTCGGTTTCAAGGGCATAGTCTTTCTTGAGCTTCGCGTCCACGGTGCGCGCACAGACCTTCATTCCAAATGGGGCGCGATTGTGCCCAACCCTGCGTGGCGACTTGTGCAGGCTCTCTCTACCATCACCAGCCCTAAGGGAGTGATTACAATCGACGGGCTTTCATCGCACGTCGCCCCGATTTCGCACGAAGACCATGAGGCGCTCAAGAACATAGAGCTGGACGAAGCCGGGCTCAAAAGAGAGTTTCGCATAGGCGGCTGGGTCAGGGGCATGCGCGGCCACTCGCTCGTCAAAGAGCACATCTTCGGGCCCACCTGCACAATCTGCGGCATACACACGGGCCACACGGAGGCGGGCGCTAAAACCATTCTGCCGAGCACGGCCATGGCGCGCCTGGATTTTCGTCTTGTGCCCGACCTGACGCCCGAGCTTGTGATAAGCCTGCTGCGCGAGCACCTGGACACGCGCGGCTTCAAGGACATAGAGATAATAGAGCTTGGGAGCGCGCCTCTGGCCAAGTCTTCATCACAATCATCCGCGGCACAGGCGGCCATGTCCGCGGCCGGGGAGATTTACGGCGTGCCGCCCGTCATCTACCCGCTAGACCCGTCGAGCGGCCCGGTCGGCGCGGTCTGCGGAGCGAATATCCCGCCGACGCCCGTCGTCTCTTTCGGCACGAGCTACACCGGCTCAAACCCGCACGGGCCGGACGAGAACATACGCGTCGAAGACTTTCTGGAGAGCATCAAGTTCTTCGGACGCGTCATCTTCCACCTGGGCAAGCAGGGTCGCCGCGACAGCGGGATACACAAGGCTTTCGTCATCACAGAGGCTAAGAAGTAGAGGGAAAGGTAACTTGCCGTCTAAACGTCAAGCAGTGGAGAGAGAAATTGAGAGCCTGCGCGAAGAGCTTCGCCGCCACGAAGAGCTGTACTACGTTCAAGAAAGCCCGGAGATTTCCGACGCCGAATACGACGCGCTCTTTAATCGACTGATAGAGCTTGAGACGGAGCACCCGGGCTTAACCACGCCCGACAGCCCCACTCAGCGCGTCGGCGGCCGCCCGGCCGAAGGCTTTGACGAGTACGTGCATCGTCGCCCGATGCTCTCTCTGGACAACAGCTACAACATAGAAGATCTGCGCGCCTTCGACGAGCGCTGTAGAAAGCTCGCCGACGGCCGCACCTTCGAATACGTGGCCGAGCTGAAGATCGACGGGCTTTCGCTCGCCGTTCATTACGAGAACGGGCTTTTGGTGCGCGGCGTGACTCGCGGCGACGGTCGTCGCGGCGAAGATGTCACGCAGAACGTACGCACGATTCGCAGCGTCCCGCTCAAGATTAAAGCTACGAAAGAGAGGCTTGAGACGGAGGTGGAGGTTCGCGGCGAAGCCTATCTGCCGCGCGCCGTCTTCGAGCGCATCAACCAGGAGCGTGACGAAGAGGGACAGCCGCGCTTTGCCAACCCCAGGAACGCGGCCTCCGGAACGATTCGCCAGCTTGACCCGAAGATTGTGGCCGCGCGCCGTCTTGAGATGTTCCCCTACGACGTGATTGCGGGCGAGCGAAAACCCTTCGCCACGCACTGGGAGTCATTCGAGTGGCTCGAGCGCGCGGGCTTTCGCACCAACCCGAACCGGCGACTATGCCGCGACATCGAAGAGGTGATCGCTTTTTGTAATGAGATGGAGGCGGAGCGAGACCGTCTGGATTACGAGATTGACGGCGTGGTCGTGAAGATAAATTCTACAGCGCTTCAGGACGAGTTCGGCGCGACCTCCAAGGCCCCGCGCTGGGCCATAGCTTATAAGTATCCCGCGCGGCAGGCCACGACGCAGGTGCTTTCGATCGTGGTACAGGTGGGACGAACCGGCGCGCTCACGCCCGTAGCCAATCTTCAGCCGGTTCTTCTGGCCGGAACAACCGTCGCACGCGCCACGCTCCACAACGAGGACGAGATAAAGCGTCTGGACCTGCGCATAAATGACTGGGTCCTGATTGAAAAGAGCGGCGAGATAATCCCGAAAATTCTGAAGGTGGTGGAGTCGCGCCGTACGGGTCAGGAAGTGCCGTTCGATATGCCTGAGAACTGTCCCGTCTGCGGCGGCCTGGTTGTTCGCCCGGAAGGCGAAGTCGTCTCGCGCTGCGTGGCCGCAGACTGCCCCGCGCAGCTAAAGCAGAACATACTGCACTTCGCCTCGCGCCGCGCCATGCGTATAGAAGGATTGGGCGAAGCTCTCGTAGAGCAGCTGGTCGAAACAAAGCTCGTGCGAGACGTTGCAGACCTTTATAAGCTGAACGTGGAGATGGTCGCCGCGCTTGAGCGCAAGGCCGAAAAGTCCGCCTCGAACCTGATAGCGCAGATCGAAGCCAGCAAGTCCCGCGACCTCCCACAGCTTCTCTTCGCTCTCGGGCTTCGGCACGTGGGCGAGCGAACCGCCGGGCTCCTGGCGCGCCACTTCCGCTCCCTTGAGCGTCTGGGCCGCGCCACCGTAGAAGAGATTGACGACATACATGAGATCGGCCTGACCGTGGCGGAGAGCGTGCACGAGTGGTTCAGCGACACGGGCAATCTTGAGCTGTGCGAGCGGCTTCGTCAGGCGGGCGTTAAGACCCGGATGGATGAGGTTGCGGGAGGCGGCGCGTCGGAAGCTTTCGCCGGAAAGCAGTTCGTGCTCACGGGCCGCATGGAAACTTTGACGCGCGACGAGGCTCGCGCTCTTATTGAATCGCGCGGCGGGCGCGTCACCTCTACCGTCAGCAAAAAGACGGACTACGTGGTGGCGGGCGAAGAGGCCGGCTCTAAGCTGGATAAGGCGCAGTCGCTCGGGCTTCGTATCATAGACGAAGCGCAGCTCATGGAGATGATCGGAGAGGTGCGCGTTTGAAGGCGGCCAGCCGTTTGTGGGTTTGCGCGGTTTACGGTATTAATTCTGATAGTCTGGTTCTGATTGGAGATGAAGATGGCTGAAGCGGGACAGGTGGGGAAGCTGGAACTGGTCTACACGCTGCTGTGTGACGACGTACGGCTGGAGGTCGGCAACAAGCTCTCTTTTATGGGGGTCTTTCAAAACATAGTCGTGCAGCAGATGCCCGTGCGGCTCTTTAAGTTTGCGGTCGTCAATCACTGGCAGGGCGAGGGCGAGCACCTGTCGGAGGTCCGCATCCTCACGCCTGACCGCAGGCAGCCTATAGCGCTGTCGCAGCCTACTAGCTTCGAGATAGGCATAGGCGGCTTTGCCGACAACATAAGCTTCTTCATAGACATTACTTTCCCGGAAGCGGGCCGCTACTGGGTGCAAACCCTCGTCAACTCCACGCTCTTTCAGGAGCAGCCGCTGATGGTGGCGGAGTTTCAGATGCCGCTTGAGACGGAAGAAGTCTCGGAAGCCATGAATTGACGGGCGCATTTCACTCACGCGGTGAAACCGTTCGACAAATAGATTCATACGTCTTAAGATTTCCGTGCGTCTACAGGCTTCTCCCACCAGACAAATTTTTAGCTTGAGCCGACAAAGACTTTTTCATTTGAAAGGGCGTCTTGCATGATTCACAAACGGTCACAAAGGTTCACAGTCACTCTATTGCTTCTTCTTTTCGCGGGGTGCCTTCTGGTTCTGACTCTGCCCGTGACGGCACAGAAGCAGCAGCAGGCCTGCTTCACTGCGGCCGAGCGTGCGATGGCCGAGCAGAGGGCGAAAGTCTGGCAGGAGCCTGACCCGGACTATGACCCTGTGCTGGGCTACAGCACAAAGTCGGGCCCGCGCACCGGTGCGCCCGAAGTAGATACGAACGGGCTGGCTAAGCCCGTGAACTGCGTCGCCAACAAAGACCCCAATCCGGGCCAGGGCACGACGCCGAAATTCCACTGCTCAGTTCAGGGCGTAGTTGACGAAGACGGCGACCTTATACGCTTCAAGATAAAGCCGCATTTCAAGGGACAGTCGAGGGACAAGAGGAACGGCGAAATCTACGGCGAGTTCCTCTC
>DASVVZ010000530.1:0-2114 GCA_036389875.1 Pyrinomonadaceae bacterium | reverse complement strand
GGCGCTCCGCCGGGCGTGGAAGAGGTGGCGAGCGTCTGGCGTATGATGGACGGCGTGCTCAAGCAGGCGGTCGGTAATCACGTCCTGTGGGTGACGTTCTGTGGACTCTGGTGGGGAGCTGCCACCCACACGTTGACCGACGTGGGCTGGTCCGTCTTACGAAAAAGCTCCGAAATTTTTTAAGGCTAAAGACGGATAAGGCAAAAGTGAAAGCGGGAGAAGCTGCTAGCTTCTCCCGCTTTCACTTTTGCCTTTTTCTTTCAGTGTCCGGTGCGTGTCAGGTTCAGGCGTCCGGCCTGCCGGCGCACGGCTTCGGGCACGTTGCGATTCTGCGTCAGTTGCTGAAGGTCTTTAGTGCGTATGCGCGGCAGTATGCTCATGGAGGTGGTGATGGGCGTCCGAGGGTTGCGCACAAGGTTATGTATGATCGTGTAGGAGCGAGCCCACGCGCGGTTCATGGCAATCAGCCGCAGCACCTCGTCCGCAACGGTGCGCATCGAGGCGATTGCTTCGACCTCGTGTTCGGTGATGCGCGGGTTGTTGACGACAGCCGTGGCGACCACCTTGTTCGGGTCGCGTATGAGGATGGCGCGGGCTTCACGGTCTCCCTTGACGCCGAGCTTGATGCGATCCTTGACGGTCATGAGCATGATGCGTCGTATCAGCGCTATGCGTTCGGGCGCGGCGTCGCCTTCGCGCAGCGTCTCGCTCACAACTCTATCCGCGTTGGCCTGTCGCTGCTCAAGCGTCTCTTCAAAAATCTCCAGGTGTTCGAGCGCGAGCCAGGAATCGTCTATGTCTATGTCCGAGACTTCTATGTGCTCGGCTATGAGCCAGGCGTCGTCTATGGTGAGCGCGCCGTCTGTGCCGAGGGACTCCGCCGTTTCAAGAAATTCTGCGGCGGCTGTCTGCCCGCGTGCGCGAAGCTCTCCGGCTATCTGCTGAGCGCCGCGCTCCTTCTCAAAGAATTCGCGGCGCGTCTCAAGAGCGCGACGCTCGGCGTCGGGCGTGCGGGCCGGATTCCCTATGATGGCGTCTATGATTTGGGGAGCGCGAATCAGGCGCTGCTGGTTGATGGCTATCAGCTCAAGCAGAGAGCCGTCCGTAGCGTGGCTGGCAAGGAGCGCGATTGCGTCATCAGGCGTGGCCGCGTTCAGTGTCACTGCCTCCTGAATCGCTCGAGCCGAAGATTTACTCGCAGCCAGATAGCCGAGCACTGCGGGCGAAGTCCCGCTCTCTTTGGCCACGGCCAGAAGCGATTCCTGCTCCTGCGCGTCGAGCGTGGCCGCCGCCGCCTGCGCAACTTCGGCATCCTCGTTCTCGCGCAGAGCCACTAGGGCCTCGAGCAAGTCCGCTTGCGGCAGAGGCAGCAGGCCGCGAGCGGCCGCCATGCGCGCGGCCTGTGGCGCGCGGCCCGAAATGATGGCCTGCACGACCGGGTTGGTTGAAGTGATGTTTGCGCTCATCTCGAAAAGGGTGGCGAAGCCGCGGCTCATGATAAAGCGCCGCGGCCAAGTTTAATCTAAATCAGTACAACTGGAAATTGTATTCTATTTGAATGCGCTGCGAGACGGGCTTAGCGTTAATAGTCGCGGGGATGAACTTAATCTGTCTCGCAGCCCGTATCACGCTCTGGGTGACGCCGCCCGGCAGGCCGTTCACCACCCGTATGTTTTTGACTTTGCCGTCAGCACCAAAGATTGCGCGAAGCACAACCGTTCCCATAATCCCGCTCCCGCGAGCGCCTCTGGGATAAACAGGTACGGGCCTTGAGATTATCTTCGCTCTGGTTTCAACTTCACGGCTGCT
This sequence comes from Pyrinomonadaceae bacterium, assembly GCA_036389875.1. Taxonomy (GTDB): domain Bacteria; phylum Acidobacteriota; class Blastocatellia; order Pyrinomonadales; family Pyrinomonadaceae; genus JACVRN01. Next base: position 305 of record DASVVZ010000530.1, on the reverse strand, counting down.
GTAAGCCTGAACCGGGTTGCCGCTTTCGTCTGTAATCGGCGCGTAATCGCGCAGCAGTTCTGTGCGCTCGTTCCATTCAGCCAGCCGGGTGCCGGTAAGCTCCGGGCTCAGCTTAACAAACTCCGCCGAGCTTTTGGCGGCAAGCTCTAAGAGGGCTTCGGTCTTCTCTTTAACGGGCGGGCTGTCATCTGAAGAATAGAGCCGCTCGAGCAGACTGACTGCGCCGAGCACAGCCTTTTCATGCGCCTTGCGCGCATCGCCTGAATTTCCCTGCCGATTGTAGGCCAGTCCCAGAAAATGCCACG
>DASVVZ010000529.1:0-6057 GCA_036389875.1 Pyrinomonadaceae bacterium | reverse complement strand
TATCACCTCGCCATCGTGCTCTCCATAGAGATTCATCAGCTCTTTGAGCTTCGGATAAACGGAGACCCTCCACACCAGATAATCCTCTGATTCACGCGCCGTCCTGAACGGCTTGGAGTTGACCGTGTGCTCGCCCCAGTAGCTGTCAACGATGGTCTTCTTCTCGGTCTCCACCTTTTTCACCGGAAGCAGTTCTTCCTGCGGCACGGGCTCAGGCTGCGGCGCCCCGCGCAATCCGAATCGCTCCAGCACAGATTTCACAGAGCCTTTAAGGCTGCTCATTGAAAGCTTTTACTCCTTTAACCGACAGTGATTTTTATTTAGAGGCCCGCCATGAAAAGAGAGCTTCATGCGGCGCGCGTGGCCGTCTTACGAGCCCAGCTGCACCTCGTTGACCGCGCCGATGCTGCGCTCGCGGCTCTCGCTAGCGTCAGCCTGAAGCAGTTCCGAATAGAGCTTGTCGAATCGCCTGCCTGCGGCTTCGCTCGAATGCCACTTGATCGCGAACTCGCGGCTGCGCCTTCCTATCTCCATCCTCTTTTCGGGATGCTCTATCAAATCCTTCAACACGTCATAAACGGTCGCGGGCGTGGCACTGATTACAGGCAACTCGTCTACGTATTCCGGTATCTCTTGCCTCATGCTCTCCAGCCACTCCGGCCTGAGAAAGCAGACGACGGGCTTGCCCAGCATCATTGCCTCGCGCACCGTCGCGCCGAAAAAGCCGAAGGTCAGCATGTCCACGACTATGTCCGCCTGCGCCTGGTAGTAGCGAATCTCCTGATTGGGCACGTTGTGAAAGAATATCATTTCGACGTTGTGCCCTTCGGACTTCAGGCGGTCAATGACCGAGATATAGATATGCGTAGACTTGATGTTTCGCAGGGTGGCGGCGTCCGTGCGCGAGGCGAAGTTACCCACGGCGTGATAGATTTTGACGACCTGCTCCGGGAGCGGCAGCCGGTAGTTGGTCGGAACCAGCAGGTCGGGCCGCCAGAAGTTCGGGTCGAGACAGTAAAACTCCGGCACTTCGTGTACGTGCGGGTCGTCGTTGTAATCTTTACGGTTTCCGCCGAGCAGCACCTGAAAATCGGCAAGGCTGTTTCTCAATTTCCCCCAGGCCAGATTGCGCTCGTCGCTGCATATCTCGGGCCTGTTCTTCCAGGGGCAGATATCGCAAACGGGCTCAGGCCCCCAGGTTTTAAATGAGCTCTGCGAGACTCCGTCCAGGCAGCCGTTGTTTGTGTACACAACTTTCTTACCCAGCTTTTTAGCCAGCCTGACGTCCCAGGATTTGGGTAGAAAGCTCAGCCGGTTGAAGTAGGATGAGAAGGTCAGGTTGTGCGCGCCCGTAAAATGAAAGATGTCGTACCGGAACAGCGCCTTGAAATAGAACCAGAGGTGGCGCACAAAGTCCCATTTGTTTCTGTATTTAAGCTGGAAATCGCGACCGTGATAGAACATCTTGGAATGCTCTTCCGGGTCGATGTCCAGCGTGTCGGCCACCCATCCATGCTCTCTCAGGGCTCTGGACAGATACCAGGTATTGTAATAACACTGTCCCACGTAGAGCACCCTGCCCTTTCGGGACATCTTAATGTTTCTTTCGGATAAAGCTTCGGCCATGTTCGTCTTCAGCATTCATCGCCTGAAATACTTTCGCTCTTCGCCCTCAGGGCAGGCGAGCCGCGCAAGTCTTCAGGAATGAAGCAGTCTATTTTTAGCAGTTGCGAGAAGTTTGAAAATGGCAGCTCGTTCCCTGCTTGATAGCGGCACATAGAGCACATACAAGAGAGCTAGTATAAGAGATAGAAGGCTAATAGCAAAACTGAGAGAAGGACTGCTCGTAACCGGGAAGTACGACCAGACGGCCAGCACTATGAAGCCGACAGCAAACTTGGCTATGTTTTTCCAGTCGTAACTGACCCGCATGTACATAGCGCCCACGAAGTAAGTTACCAAGGGCAGGCTGAAATACGCCATCAGGGTAGCTATGGCGGCGCCCTCTTTCCGTAGAACTGGAATGAGCAGTAGATTAAGCCCCACGTTTAAGCCAGCCGCCACCCACTCTATCCCGCTCTGTAGGTAGAGCCTCTTTTCGTAAACCAGTGGCGGCAGCATAATCAGATAGCAGCCCTTCAGCATGTAGGAGAGCGCGACCAGCCCGACGATGGTGAACGCGCCGTGAAAGGGCGGGGCCGTCATGGTTATAACCACCGGCCTCGCCAGCAAAAAGAGCGCGAGCGTAACAGTCCCGAGAAGGATCACGTAGTACTTCAAGACGCCGGCAAACAGGACGGCCGCCTCCTCTCGCTTGTTGATGAACGAGATAAAGTAAGGCGGCCAGGCGTTGCCGAAGGCCATCACCACCAGGGACATAAGCATCCCGAAGCTGTAGCCGATCGAGTAAACCCCAAGCTCGTCCAGACCGAGAAACCGCTCGATCAAGAGCCTGTCCGACCAGTCTATGAAGAAGAAAGCGCCTACGCCGAATATGGAGGGGAAGCCCGTCCTTATCACGGGCCAGACGCGGGAAAAGTCCAGCCCCGGCTTGAGGCGTAGAAACGCAATTAAGACCGTGCCAGCAAGCAGCACGGCGATTCCCATCAGGCTCGCTTCAAAAAGACCCGCTATGCCGTGGCGCAGGTAAACAACCGTCACCACGCTCAGCAGCAGCGTCAAAAGTGATGAGACGGACGTGAACAGCACGTAAGTCTTGGCCCTCTCTTCAAGTTGAAGAAAGGCCAGAAAGGGTATGGTCAGGGTGCTCAGCGAGAGCGTGACGAGCGCCAGCCGTATGAGATAAGAGTGGTCGGGCGACTTGAAGAGCCACAGGCTGAGCTGCGGCGAGAAGACGAAGCCCAGGAGCGTCAGAAGAGCGCAGTTAGCCAGCAGCAGCGCCGCGGTCGTCCAGATGACCTTTGCCCGCTCCGGCCCCTCAGCCGCCTCGAAGTAATAGATACCAATTGAAGCGGCCGCGCCGAGCGAGAAGAGGCCGTTGAGAAGCGTCGTGAAAACTATTATGAGCGCGCTGATGCCGTAATCAGCCGGTGTTAGATAGTGTGTGAAGACCGGCAACAGCAGGAAGGCTATCATCCGGTTGAGCAAGCTACCGAAACCGTAGATGAAGGAGCCTCTAGCGAGCCGGGCCAGTTGCGCTTTTATAACTACACCTCCGCCGTGCAGACCAGTTGGCGCGTGCGCTCAAAGCCGCAGTTCATCAAAGCGTCTATGATCGAGAGACCGGGAGTAAAATCGCTTGCGCCGCTCTGCTGGTAGACCGGATGATTGAAGCTCTGATAGATAAGGCGAAGCCCTCGCTCGGCGAACTTTTCGTCCTCCTGATAGCCGTCCGCGCCGCCGCCGCACAGGTAAGCCGTGCCGCTCACCGCCTCTACCATTGATATCAGCAGGTCAGTTGCCGCGCCCTCTGCCTTTAGCTGAGAGCCGAGGACGAGCCCGGAAGCATCCAGCTTCAGGGCGTCACAGAGCGCAGCGATTGCCGACACGTTGTACTTCGTCACATCGTCTGTGGGATTGTTCGCCAGCTCGGAGATGAACGGAAAGACCTCCGCGAAATGTGGCGCGGGACGGTAGTTGGTCTCTATGGTCTTCAAGAGCTTCGCGCGCCAGGGCGTGCTCTCGTCAATGCGCATCTCTTCTATGCGGCGGACGCCGTGATAGGCGCGCACGACGGGCATGGTCACCCAGGCGGGCTGGCCGCCGACCATCAGGCGCACCCGGTTCGTCCACGTCCCGCCCTTCTTGGGGAACTGCGCGTTGTCCATGACTATGAACGTGCCTGCGCGCGCTATCTTGTTAAAGTATCCTAACCAGGGGAAGAAATTAGGCTGGTGGATGGCCACCACCTTATTGTTTGACATACTCTTCCTGCAATATCCCCATCGCTACGACATCTACGTATTCGCCATTAATGTAGGCCGCGCTTCGCAACAGCCCCTCGCGCACGAATCCGACCTTCTCATACACGCGCACGGCAGCCAGGTTGGTGCTGAAGACGTGCAGGTAAACTCGCCGCAGGTTCAGGTCTTTGAAGGCGAAGCGCAGCAGGAGCCGGACTGCGTCCGTGCCATAGCCTTTCCCATGCTCGGAACTGTTTCCCAGCCTTATCTGCAATTCCGCGCTGCGATGGACAGGGTGGATGGAGTGTAACTGGCACGTTCCAATTAGCTCTCCCGTCGTAAGGCGAATGGCGAAGAGGACGGCATCCGTACGGCGCTGGAAGGCTTCGAACCATTGCTGATGTTGCGACTGGCCGACAGGCTTATAGGGCGCATTAAAGAGCACCTGCTCGCGGTTATTTATCCAGTCAAGCATGACCGGCAGGTCTGCCTCTGTAACCGGGGTGAGAGCCACCCGTGCAGTTTTAAGCATCAATCCCTTACACCTCTGTATTAGAGTTGCTGCCGCGCTTTATCCTGTGACGCGAAGATCGCCGCCCGTTCGGACTCCTCGCTCTCTCTGATTAAAGCCCTCTGGTCGTCGGTTAGTATGTCATCCACCGTGATGCCTAGCTTTGCCGCCAATTCCTCTATCTTTACATAAAGCGACGAGTAGGTTTCGCGCCACCAGATGGGATGAGTCAATACCTGTATGCGCTCGTACTGCCGCGTGCGTAGAATTTGCAGGAGGTCTTTACCGCGCCAGTTCTGATTTGAGTCCGAGACGTATTCGATCTTCTCGAAAAATACTGGCGAGTAGGTATTGATTCGATTGTTCCTGAGCCGCAGATGCTTGATGTTGCGGTAGCCCGGCATGTGAAAGGAGACTGCGGTTATTGAAGTCTCAAACCTGCTTTCCATCTCACGCGCAGTGCGTTCGACCGCTTCGACAATCTCGCCGTCATCTTCTATGGAGTTGGCGTCGAAGTGAAGCCCCAGGTTGTGCCCCTGTTTGAGCACCTCGCGGATAACGGAGAGTGTGGAGGGGTCGTCCAACCGATAAAATGGCGAATCGGCCTGAAAGAAATAGGTGGCCCTGATACCCTTGTCAGCCTCCATGGTGCTGATGGGCAACACCCTGCTCGGGTCGTAATCTATATCGTGCCTGAGCAAAATAAAGGGCGCGTCCGGCAGAGTCCCCCCTTCGGCGGTTCTCTCGAAGCCTATGAAGCTATAGCCGGATTCAAGCGCGGCGCTCAAACAGGCTTCGTAAGTCTTCCAGGTAAAAGGCTCTACTTTTTCAATGCGCTCACTCATATATAGTTCGTCTAATTCCTTCTGCGAACGGAATCAGCTTGTTGATATGGAACCTTTTTTTCAGCCTGGAATTATCGGCCATCCAACCGGCGGCCTCTTCGCCCTCGACAGTCTCGAACAGGGGCTGCTTTTGTAGAGCATCTCCGATGGCGAGCCCTATCTCATAAACGCCAAGCTCCTCGTCGCCGCCGATATTATAGACTTCAAACCCGGGCGCGGCATCTTCCTTTTCCAGTACCGCTTGGATAATCTCGCAGACATCGGCAATGTAAATGGGCGTCAGCCTGAGGCCGGACTTTCCCTGCACCTGTATGGGCTGGCCCGTGCGCGCCTTTTCAATAAGCGAGGGGATCAGCATCCCCTCCTGGCGCGGCCCGTAGACTGTGAATAATCGCAGGCTTAAGCACTTGAAATAGCCTGCGTATGATTCGATCAGCATCTCCGCGATGCGTTTCGACCTGCCATAGAATGAAGTGGGCGCGGGCACACAGCTCTCGTCGATCTTTTTATGTTGCGGCTGATAGACGTTCGCGCTTGAGGCGAAGATAAAAGTCTTGACGCCGTTTAGCCGCGCATATTCGAGCATCGTCAGAATCGAGCTGATGTTGACGTTGAAGACATCCCACGCCTCGGCGGGGAATTCCCGGTACGCCTTTGACTGTGCCAGACAGATAATTGCATCGACCTGCACGGGCAGTTCCAGCTCGCTCCCGGGCTGCCGCAGGTCCGCTTTAATCCAGGTCAGATTCTTTTCTTCTCTGAAGTTATCACGCCGCGTAAGCGCGAACAGGTGGTGCTGCTGCTGGGCTTCAAGCTCTGCGCGCAAGTGGCTTCCAAT
>DASVVZ010000528.1:0-24157 GCA_036389875.1 Pyrinomonadaceae bacterium | reverse complement strand
AGCTGCTGGAAGCCTTACGAAATGCTCAGGCCGATTTGTCTTAAAGCAAGCTAGGCATTGTAAGCTCGGCTAACCGCCGCTTGCCTCTCTTGCAGAGCCTGATCGAAGCTGCGCCGCCAACTCTTCAGGCGAATTCACGGGCCTCTGACAGGCGTAATGCTCGCAGACGTAGGCGGTTGCTCGTCCCTCCAAAGCTGTGCGCTCTCGCAGTAGAGGAACAAGCTCAGCCGCACGCTCGTCCTGCTCTCCTGATAACGCCACGACTTTGTTCGGCAGATAACGGCTCCAGATTTCCCTTAGGAGCGCTCGTGTGCCGGTCGTGTCGGCCGCGCCAATGACGGCTATCTCTTTCGGCGAAGAGAGGTAGAAATCCATAGCGCAGAGTAGCCGCCCGAAAGCCGAAGGATAGCGTTCAACTGTGTCCCGCATGAGGCGAAAGATGGTGACGGCTTTTCGCGTGTAATCCTCTCGCCCGGTCAGAACGCCAAGCCTCAGCAGCACGTCGGCCGCCACGGAATTGCCCGAAGGCGTGGCGTTGTCAAAGTAATCCTTGGAGCGCACAATCAGCTCTTCATGGCTGCGGCCGGTGTAGTAAAAGCCGCCCTGCTCTTCGTCCCAGAACTCTTCTACCATTCTCTCTACAATGCCCTGCGCTTCTTCAAGCCATTCCAGCTCGCCCGTCGCTTCATACAGCATCAGTAGCCCGTCCGCGAAGAAAGAGTAGTCATCCAGGTAGCCGTTTAATTTCGCCTGCCCGTCCTTGTAGGTTCTCAGCAGCAGCCCGTCTCGCCGGAGGTTCCCGAGCACGAAACGCGCGTTGCGCCTTGCCGCTTCCGTGTAATCCGGGCGCTCCAGAACAGCGCCTGCTTCGCAGAAGCCGGCGAGCATCAGGCCGTTCCATGCCGTCAGGATTTTCTCATCGCGTCCGGGTTTGATTCTCCGCTCGCGCGCCTCAAAGAGCATCTTTCGCCCGCGCTCAAGAACTTCAAGAAGCTGCTCCACCGTGACGCCCTCTTCTCTGGCTACATCTTCTAAGGGGTCGTTGACGTTGGCGATGCTCTTGCCCTCAAAATTCCCGCCGGGCGTGATGTCGTAGTACGAGCAAAAGAGCGCGGCGTCCCCTTCGCCCAGGATTTCCCTGACCTCTTCCGGCGTCCAGACGAAAAACTTTCCTTCGTGGCCCTCGGAGTCTGCGTCCTGCGTGGAATAGAACCCGCCGCTCTCATCCATCATCTCTCGCAGAACGTAATCGAGCGTCTCCTCCGCGACGCGGCGATAAAAGTCTTCGCCCGCCTGCTGGTACAGGTGCAGGTATAGACGAGACAGAAGCGCGTTGTCGTAGAGCATCTTCTCAAAATGAGGTACGAGCCACTGCGCATCCGTAGAGTAGCGGTGAAAGCCGCCGCCCAGCTGGTCGTACATGCCGCCTTCGGCCATGCGTCGCGCGGTGTGCTCCACCATCTCGAACGCTCCGGCGTCGCCTGTTCTATAAAAGACGCGCAGCAGAAATTCCAGGTTCATGGGGGCAGGAAACTTGGGCGCGCTCCCGAAGCCGCCGTGTTGCGGGTCGTAGCTTCGCGCAAGCTGGCCGTGCGAGCGGTCCAGCAGTTCCGTTGAAATCGCATTTTTGGATTCGCGCGCCGTGTCCATGCGACGCAGCTCCCCAAGCATGGAGACGGCAGTTTTCGTCACTTCGTCCGGCCGAGTCCTGTAAGCTTCCGCTATCGCCATCAGTATTCGCGGAAAGCCAGGCATGTTGTAGCGGTCTTCGGGCGGAAAATATGTGCCGCCGTGAAAGGGAACTCCCTCGGGCGTGAGAAACACAGTCATGGGCCAGCCGCCGTGGCGCGTCATCAACTGCACGGCGTTCATGTAAATCTGGTCGAGGTCCGGGCGCTCCTCTCTGTCCACCTTGATGTTGATGAAGTTGTCGTTCATCAAGCGGGCGATCTCTTCATTCTCGAAAGACTCGCGCTCCATCACGTGGCACCAGTGGCAGGCCGAATAGCCTATGCTTAAAAGTATGGGCTTGTCTTCACTGCGCGCCTTCGCCAGAGCCTCTTCGCCCCACGGGTACCATTCGACTGGATTGTGCGCGTGCTGTAGCAGATACGGACTGGTCTCGTTTATGAGCCGGTTCGTGTGTTTGTGTTCCGACATGAAAGATTACCCCCTTGACGCTTTCTGAATTTGTAACAGTTTATAACAAAGCAATGCGGAAGTCAGAACGCAGAATTAAAGAAAGCATTCAAGCTCGAATCTCTTCTTCATACATCCCGGGCGGCGCTCTGCGGCCCTCCGCTATCGCTTTAATAGCCCTTGAACCAGTAGGGGGTCTTGCGGGCCCAGGCAGTATTCTTGTATCGGCTGTGTAGAAGCTGCCATGCGGCTCTGGACAACGGGCCGGTTTCTTTGTCAGTGCAGCTATAGCGCGTAGCCATCACCGCTAGGTGAAGAGCTTCCGGGATGCGCGGGTTGTTCGGCATGCGATTGGCCCACTCCACGGTCTCACGCGCCAGATAATTCGGCCCCGAGCCGAGTGATGAAAGCTGCGCTCGCTCCCTCTTGCCCGCATCACTTTGCGCGCCCGTCAGGAAATCAAGCTGCAACGTGTTAGGCTTAGACGCGCCGTTATTTGTAGGGGCGGTCTCACCCGCGCTCTCGCTTTCATCGCCCGAGCTTTCCGTATTGGCCACATCGCCGCACCACCAGTTGTCTCTAAAAATATCTCTCTGATTAAGCGGGGTTGTGCGGCCAACGCTGGCGTCCACGAAGGGACGCGTGCCGGGAAATTTCAGCAGCGTATATAGCGCAACCGCTCTGGCGTTCGCCGGATTTGTGGCGCTCATGTACTCTGCGAGCAGCGCTTTCATTTCCGGCGCAAGCGCGGCCAGGACCGGCGCGAGGGCCTTTGCGGTCTCTTCGTTATTGAGTATCACGGCTCGCGTCCAGGCGGCTAAAGCCAGGCGCTTTCTCAGGTGATCCGGAAGCAGCCGGCTGCCTGCCGCCTCCTGTAAGAGTGAAAGCGGCAGCCTCTCGTTCATAATCTGAACGGAATCTCCATCAAAGAGGGTGCGGCCAGCCAACTGCTTCAGGTCAGCGTCTGCGCTCAACTCCTTCTGATCTATTGGAATCTCTCTGCCGTCGTCGCCCCAGGTAAAGGCTGCGGGCTGTCTCTGCGCGTACCTGAGAAATTCCTCCAGCGTCGTTGCCAGCAGCATGCGCTGGTGCAGGAATTGATTGACGGCCGATGGTGGAAACGCCGATTGATTCTGTAGGATAGTATCCAGGCGGGTGCGTGCACCTGCGCGGTCACCGGATTCCATGAGCAGCCGAATCCGATGAAACGAAGCGGTCGCGTATGCAGGAGCATTGGGCCCGAGCCTGTCTACGGCTGCGATCAGAGCTGCCGAGTCAGCATCGCCAGCGCCTGCTTTAGACAAAGCGGCGACGAGCCATGCCTGTGAATCGGTCTTACGCCAACGCTCCAGCGCGTGCTCGTAAGAAGCCTTGTCGTCTGCCTGAAAGGTGCGCAGCCAGTCGCTTAAATCGTCCGTGACCACCTGGCCAAAATTCTTCTTTACATTTTCGTCAACCGGCTCTGACTCGTCGCCCAGGTACTTGTCCAAGATAATCGTGTAGTCCCAAAGCTCCTGCTTCAGGTCGCGGTTCGGCTCTCTTTTCATGAGCGAGTGGGAAAGCTCGCGCAGGCGGCCTTCCGGACGCAGCCTGAGCTTGACCAGATTCAGCAGCCTGGCGGCGGATTCATGAAGCGGCCCCTGCTTTATATCCTCCAGAGTTCTATTCAACTGCGTTTCCGCTTCCGTCAGTGTTTCGTTCCGTTTGGCGTCTTCCCCCAGGCTGGCTTTGCGTATCAGGCTGCGCGCGATGAGATAGCGCGCCGTCTCGCGCCACGGCGAAGATGAATCGCCGGCTATTCTTTCGTAATCCGCGCGGGCTTCGTCAAACTTCATCGCGTAGAACTTTGCGGCGGCGATTTGATAAGCGCGATCCGCGCGGATAAGCTGCGCGGAACTGTTCGCAGCTTGCGGTATGGCTTCGCCGCCCCCGCAATTACTGAAAACCGTGTCCTGCGCCTGAACCCAGTCCTTCACTTCGGCGCTCGCTGCGCCGAACTGTCGTATGCGATCCTCAAGCGTGCGAGAGGCGCTTTCAAAAGCGTCGTTGGGACAATTTAGAAAACTGTCGTACTCTTCTTTGCCCGTCGCCCTGAAGCTCTCGACTGCGGGCTCCGCGCCAGCGCCGCTCACTTTCTTCCTGGAGGCGAGCCACTTCGTCTTGCCGTCCTCGACGCTATCCTGCCAGTCATAGGCGAAACGCTCCTTCCAGAGGCTTGCGAGCGCTGCCTGCTCCTCGGCGCTGAACGTCATACCGCTCATGTAGCGATAGGCCACGTACAGATACGAGCGCGCATATTCCGGCCTGAGCACACCGAGGCGCCCGCGCGCAAAGCCTTCGAGAGGGAAGTCCGGGTGTTTGACGTAAGTGAAGACGGCATCCCTTGCGAACGGCCCGCAGGCGTAAGCGGGAGGTTGCGAAGAGAGCATCACTGACAGCATTGCTACGATAACAATCAGGCTCTTTAGCCGGGGGATTCTCATTTACGGTTCCTTTCTATGGCGCGGCGCATGGCGGCTTCTGTCCAGGCTTTCGGGTTAAAGATGTACGTGCGTCGCAGGCCCTGCGAAGCCAACTCGACTGGCTCATCCGTAGAAACGCCTTCACTCAAACGACAGAGCGGGCTGCGAAACTCTCCGCCCTGCTTCAAATAGCTCCTGATGCGCTCTTCATCCATGCCCATACGGAACAGCATCGGCACGGCTTCATCAACAGGGAGGCCATCCAGCCAGTTGTCGTCAATGCACCAGGATGCCAGAGAAGTGATTGAGAGCGGCATCTCCTCTGGCAACTGTCGCCGCAGCTCTTGCAGCAGTTTAGTGTAAAACCAGCGCTCGGATGAAAGCGCATCAAAATCAATCTGGAGCGCACGGACATTCGGCGCACGAGAGGCATCTACGAGCGCCTCCGTCACGCGGCCGCGCTGTGTATCCGAGAGCAGAGGCGGCGCATCGCGAACCGTCTCGATTCGCACGACAGCTATCAGCGTAGTGCCTTGCGGAACCTTTAGCGGCTGCATGCGAGGCCGCTCAATCACCCTGTCCTCGCGCAGGTAGAGTGTTTTAGACAGGAACGCCACGCCGACTTCACGCGTGTCTATAAAGTCCAACTGTTCGGGCCGCTCCCACGCCCACAGGAAGAGGCCTGGAAAGCCTGCCATGCGCGCGCCCGGTGAAGTTGCGCTTCGGGCCAGAGCCTTCTCCGTTGGCAGGCGCGAGAAGAAAAAGAGCGCCAGCGCACAGAGCACCGCCAGCACACAGGCGAAGATGATAGCAAAGCTTTTTTTAGAGATGACGGGCCAACGCATTGCTCGACAGTATAAGGCAAAAGTAGAAAGGTAGAAGGAAAAAATGAAGAAGAGGTTAGAGGTTAATAACAAGCCTTCCTTTACTCGTCTCAATCGCTTTTCCCTTAAAGCCGGTTTTTGACAAAATGTTACCCATCGACAACAATTTAAGCTATGCCTTAACCAGAAGGAATATTTATGAGTCTGCCGACGAAGCGATTTCTGAGAAAAATTGAAGACTTCACCTGTGAGCATTGTGGGGCGGCCGTGAAGGGGCAGGGTTATACAAACCAGTGTCCGGTATGTTTATGGTCAAAGCATGTAGATGTTTTCCCGGGAGATCGCCAGGCAGAATGCCAGGGGATGATGGGGCCGGTTTCTATTGATGTAAAACGCGGCCAATATCTCATTCTTCACAGGTGTACAAAGTGCGGGTTTGAAAAACGAAACAAATCCGCTCCTGACGATGATTTTGAAGCGATATTAGCAATTTATCAATAGCCTCACGCTTCGACTAAAGATACGGGCCTCTGATATACTCGACTGACTGAATGGTCATTCATTTTTAAGCCGAAAACTATTCCAGCCTTTCCTGGAAAGGACTTTACAGAGGTTTGTATGAGAGAGAAGATTGAGCGAGAGACACTGGAGATGGACGTGGTGTTCGTCGGCGCGGGGCCGGCGAATTTAAGCGGCGCGCTTCACCTGGCGAGGCTCGTGCGCGAGCACAACGAGGCTGTGGAGGGCGGCAGTCGTGAAGGCCGGCCGCTGGGCGAGATTGAGATAGGCGTGATCGAAAAGGGCGCATCTGTCGGCGCGCACATTCTCTCGGGCGCGGTCATGGATCCGCGCGCGCTCAGAGAATTGATGCCGGATTTCCAAGAGCAGGGAGCGCCGCTGGAATCTCCCGTCACGGAGGATTATTTTCTCTATCTGACGAAGGGGCGTGCGATTCGCTCTCCGATAACGCCGCCGCCTCTGAAAAATCACGGCTATTTTATCGTCTCTCTGAATCGCCTGACCTCCTGGCTGGGCGAGAAGTGCGAAGAGGCGGGCGTCAACATCTTTCCCGAATTTCCCGGCGCGGAGATGCTTTATGACGAGAATGACCGCGTTATAGGCGTGCGCACAGGCGACAAGGGAATTGATAAAGAGGGAGAGCCGAAAGAGAACTTCGAGCCTGGCGTAGACCTTCTTGCAAAAGTGACCGTGCTCGGAGAAGGCCCGCGCGGTTCCCTCACGAAAAAGCTTTCGGAGCGTTTGAACCTCAACGAAGGGCGCGAGCCGCAAGTCTACTCGCTCGGCATAAAGGAGCTTTGGGAGCTGCCCGACGACCGCTATCCGGCGGGCCGCGTGACGCACACTCTGGGTTATCCTTCGGACACGAAAACCTACGGCGGCGGCTGGATTTACGGGATGCAGAATCGCATAGTCAACATAGGCTATGTGACGGGGCTGGATTACCGCGACCCGCTTCTGGACCCGCACGCGGAGTTTCAGCGCTTCAAGCAGCATCCTTTCCTTGCAAAACTTCTCGATGGCGGAAAGATGATTCGCTATGGCGCGAAGACGATAGCGGCGGGCGGCCTTTACGCCATGCCGCAGATTTATGCGGACGGCGTGCTGCTCGTGGGCGACTGCGCGGGCTTTCTGAATTCGCAACGACTAAAGGGCATTCACACGGCGATAAAGAGCGGCATGCTGGCGGCCGAAGCGATCTTTGAAGCTCTGCTGGCAGGTGACTTTTCCGCCAGTCAGCTCAAGCGCTACGAAGAGCTGGTCGGGACAAGCTGGGTGATGCAGGAGCTACGGAAGGTCAGGAATTTCCACGCGGGCTTTCGTCGTGGACGTTGGCTTGGGATGGCAAACGCCGGGTTACAGTTCATCACGGGCGGGCGCTCCTGGGGACTCTTCGACCGCTCAAGCGCAGAGCCTGGGCACGAGGCGCTTGAGAAGCTTTCCGACTACGGCTACAAGGGCGACGACATCTCGCAGCGATATAACGGGCTGCGCTTTGACGGTAAGCTAACCTTCACGAAGCTGACGGACGTTTATCACGCTGCCGTCAAGCATGATGAAGACCAGCCCGCGCACCTGCACGTGCTGGACACAAACATCTGCTCAACGCGCTGCGCGGAAGAGTACGGCAACCCTTGCCAGAGATTCTGCCCAGCTGCCGTCTACGAGATGGTAGAGGATGGCTCGGACGGACGACGCCACTTGCAGATTAACTTCTCCAACTGCGTCCACTGCAAGACCTGCGACATAATGGATCCGTACCAGATAATCAACTGGGTGACGCCTGAAGGAGGCGGCGGGCCGGACTATAAGGGAATGTAGGCTCTTTCTCTACGGCTTTTAGCGCGGCGCTATCTGATTTCAATAGCCGCTTTGTTGCTTCTCAGCCCGTGGGATTTAATGCTCAGCCAGACTTCCCCTGCGCCTTTAAGCTCCGGCGGCAGCTTGACGACGAGCTGAGTCAAGCGCGCCGAATCTATCAATGTTCGCGTTGACTCGATTTCCAGTTGGCGAACATTGCCCCGGCTGTCCTCCGCCTCGGCGCTTATATCAAGCTGTTGGCCGCTCAGTGTTGATTGAACGTTGGTAGAGAAGAGAATAATTCGGGTTGATTTATCTTCACCTAGAGGATGCTGGGAAGTGACGTAGAAAGGCCCGCCCGTCAGCCGCACCGAATCAAGTGCGGCTGCGCGCCTTGTATCCTTGTCCGTCAACAGCGCGGGCGGTGCGTACGGATTAAAGGGCGGTCCGGGCGATTTCAGGACTATCCAACCGTCGCGGTCAAACACCCTTGCGTAGCCTCTTTCCTGCTGTCGTAACAAGTAGCTCTCAATCTTTTCAAAGCTGCTGTAAGGATAAGATGCTACATTCCTGCTCGCAATAATATAATCGGCATCCGGCAAGTCCATGTCGGGATTAAATCTAAAAATATAAGGTCTTTGAGTTAAATGCGGCATGATCGGTTCCTGTGCCAGAACCGTCGCGCCCGCAGGTATTATAGAGAGCGCTGCGTAACCGGCCCTTTCGCTCCGGCTGAAATTCCAGAGGTCAGCTGAGCTAAGAGTCCAGAGCGGCAAGTCGCGCAGCATTATTAAGTTGATTGCCAGAATAATAGAGCAAGCTACGTAGACACAGATGGAACGCGCCCGCCTTGATCCGATTAAACCAGTGATTCTATAAAGAGCGTCGACGGCTGCCATGGCTATGACAGGCGAGATGGTGGCCGTGTAGTGATATGTAGGGACCCAGAAATTAGGCTTATCCGAGAGAAAACGCTCCAGCAGGAGCGGTATCGCCAGAATAAATATCGGCGACGCAAGAGGTAGAAACAGAAAGGGTGAAAATATCAACCAGACTGTCTGGAGCTTTATGCGGGGGGTAACGAATGTGCGAAAGAGAAGCCCAGGCTTGAGAAGCAGCGTTTTTAATGCGCTGATGGGGCCGGGGCCGAAATGTTGATATGACCAGTAGTTGTATTGATGCCCGGCTATATATGGAATAATCGCTTTCGTGATGAGCGGGAAGCTCAGAGCGCCCATCGCCATACTGATGATGCCGTCTTTATAGAGCTTCATGGACAGTAGATAGACGCCGAAGAACGTGACTAAAATCGTCATGTTCTCCTTCGTGAGCAGGAGCAGCAGAAAGCACAGGTAGTAGCCCGCTCGCTTCCTGATGTCTATAAAGTAGATGGCGAATGCTATTAAGGGTATGGCAAATGCTACTTCGTGAAACTCAAACTCTATAGTTCGTTGTATGCCCCAGAACATAGAGTAAGATAGAACGATGAGCGCCGCGCCCGCTCTTCCGATTCTCTTCCTGGCAAAGAAAAATATAGGGATGATAGAGAGAGCCGCCAGAAAGGCCTGAGCTATGAGCAATACCTCTGCCCGCCCGGCAATCCAGTATAATGGGGCAAGAGAAATAAGTATCGGGTGGAAATGGTCTCCTAAAAGATTCTCTGTGGCGTTTAATCTGACGGTGCAAATCGGGGCTGAAAATCTGCTGTAATGCCAGATGCTCTGGTCGAAGATAGCCATGTCGAGCCTGGAATTGAAATGCTGGTGGCGAAGGACGGAGAGGGCCGAATAAAGAGCGGCACAGGTGATGACGAACAGCCACAATCCCGCGTCACGCTTCAACGGCACGGCGACGCCGCGCAGCCTTAGAAGCGTTGGGCGCAGAATGTGCGTCGCAATTTTCATAGCTTTAAAGACAGAGGATCTCCCTGAATTAAACGAAAGCTTTTATAAGCCTTGAAACTTTCTGCCCGGTCACACGAACATCTGGAAAATTTCCTGCGCGAATTTTATCAGGACCCTACGCTGCGGCTTCCAGCCGTCTACTTCCATACGGGAGCACTGGTGCGCCTGGTGACTCGCGCCATCAATGTAAGCGCGATCACTTTCGGGCAACACGTCTTAATATCACCTGAGCTGGTTGAAGCGGACAGTCGCGGGCGACAAAGAGTTCCGGGCTGGCTGGTGGCGCATGAGGCTGTGCACGTCCTGCAATATAAGCGTGAAGGCTACGTACGTTTTCTCGTGCATTACCTGTGCGGTTACTGGCGCGCCCTGCGTGAAAGCGGAAAATGGGACAGGGCTGGGCGCATGCGGGCTTACCTTTCGATTGCGGAAGAGCGCGCGGCGCAGGAGGTAGAGCGCGCATATCAGGCAAAGGGCACAGGGCCAAAGCCTTAGCTTCTCATGAGAAAAAAAGGGTTTCGCCTTCGTATTCTACTTACTCAAAAAAGACTGTCGCGCGGGCCGTCAGTATCAAGAGCTTAGAAGATTATTCCTGCGGGATGGCGGTCGCATCCACGACAGAGAAGCCCACCTTACCGCGCTCGACTTCTTCCAAAGCTATGCGTGTGGGCTTATGCTTCTGCGGGTCTAAATCGACGCGCGGGCGCGCGCCGCGCTGTAGCTGTTTGCTTCGCTGTGCCGCCACGATAATCAATCGGTATTTTGAATCCATCAGAGGCGATTCGCTATTCTTTTCCGCAGCGTGAATTGCTTCTACAACTCTCGACATAATTTAGTATCTATCCTCCGCGCCTTCATCATTAAGCATGATTGCATTCGCTTACAGGGGGAAACTGTTCAGTATCTCTTCGGCCGCCTGCCGCTGGCGTTCGCGCCTGGCCCTCTCGGCATAAATGACCGCGGCCAGCTGAGCGGCGGCGCTTTCGGCATCATCGTTGATGATGACGTAGTCAAATTCTCTGTAACGCTCGACTTCGCTGCGCGAATTCTTCAGGCGCAGGGAAAGCTCGGAGGCGCGTTCGGAGCCGCGCGCCACGAGTCTCTCCCGCAGAATCTCGAACGAAGGGGGAAGAATGAAGACGCCGACCGCGCCGGGCACGACTCGGCGCACGCTCTCGGCCCCCTGTACGTCAATCTCAAGTATGATGTCGCGCCTCTCTTTTAATTCCTTCTCGACCTGCGCGCGGCCCGTGCCGTACAGGTGTGCGTGTACGTGCGCCCATTCCAGAAACTCTCCGCGCGCTATCATCTCCCGGAATCCCTCTTGAGAGATGAAGAAATAGTCGCGCCCGTCCATTTCACCTTCGCGAGCGGGGCGCGTAGTAAACGATACAGAATAGCCAACATTAGGCACAGTTTTCAACACGCGGCGAATCAAAGTGCCTTTGCCGCCGCCCGAAGGCGACGAGACGATGATGAGCATTCCGCGCGCAGCGCGGGGCCCCGCGCGTCTTTCCGCGTCCACCATCTCTTTCGTCTCACTCGACATTTTGAACCTGCTCGCGCAGCTTTTCTATCTCGGCCTTAATCGAAAGCGCCGACTCCTTGATGGTCATCTCTGTGGATTTGGAGAGGACTGTGTTGGCTTCGCGGTTCAGCTCCTGTAGGAGAAAATCTAGACGCTTACCTATCTCTCCGCCGCTCACAATCGCCTCACGAAACTGCGCCAGATGGCTCTTAAGCCGCGTCAGTTCCTCCGTGATGTCGCTGCGGTCCGCGAGATAAGCAAGCTCCTGCGCGAGCCTGCCCTGATCTAGCTCAATCGCCTGGCTGTCGCGCGCCAGAAGTTCTCCTATACGCTTCTGCAAGCGCGCTCTATAAGCTTCGACGAGTCCGGCCGCGGCAGATTCTATGACGGGGATGTGGCGCTCGATCTCAACCAGCCGTCCCAGCATCTCAGCCACCAGCGACTGGCCCTCGCGCTCCCGCATGCGCTCCAGCTCGTCCAGGGCCTCTTCGACCGCCCGCTCTATGCCTCTGAGCATTTCGTCGTCTATGCCGTCGCGGACGGGCTGCATCGCTCCCGGCAAACGCGCCAGCACGTTTAAGTCCGGCTCGCCCTGTATGTCGAACTCCTGCTGCATGGCGCGCATGGCGGAGATGAAGCCGGCAATCAAGGGACGGTTCAGCTCATAAGAGACTTCGCCCGTGCGCTCGAAGGTGAGGTTGGCGTCAACGCGCCCGCGCGACAGCCTCTCAGTGATGCGCCGCTTAATGAGCGGCTCAATCGCGGAAAGCTCCGAGCCCAGGCGCAGATGCACGTCCAGAAACCTGTTGTTGACGGTCTTTAGGTCAACGCTGACGCTGAAATTATCTCCGGTCGCCGACCCGCGGCCGAAACCTGTCATGGATTTCATAATAAGAGTGAATGGTGAACAGTAAATGGTCTATAGAAAGAATCGCCCGCCTAATAACCATCTGCTATTTCCCGTTCACTAATACCTCCTCCTCTTCATCTGCGAACTGTAGCTCGTAGAGGCGGTGGTAGAGACCGCCCTGCGCCAGAAGTTCCTCGTGCCTGCCCGTTTCTACGACCCGGCCCTTCTCCATGACAACTATCAGGTCTGCGCGGCGTATGGTCGACAGACGATGAGCTATGACTACAGTCGTGCGATTCAGTATGAGATTGGTCAGGGCCTTCTGCACCAGCCGTTCGGACTCCGCGTCGAGCGCCGAGGTGGCTTCGTCCAGAACCAGCACGGGCGCGTCCGTCAGGACTGCACGCGCGATGGCTATACGCTGGCGTTGCCCGCCCGAAAGAAAAATGCCGCGCTCTCCTATGACCGTATCGTAGCCCATAGGCAACTCCATGATGAAGTCGTGCGCGAAGGCCACACGCGCGGCCTCTTCCAACTCGGCCTCGGTCGCGTCGGGGCGTCCGTAGGTGATGTTGTAGCGAACCGTGTCGTTAAAGAGAACCGTCTCCTGCGTGACGAGGGCAATCTGCTGGCGCAGGGACGCCAGCTTAGCCTCGCGCAGGTCAACTTCGTCCCACAAGACGACGCCTGCTTTAGGGTCGTGAAAGCGCGGGAGGAGTTTCGTCAGGGTAGATTTGCCGCCGCCGGATTCTCCTACGAGGGCAACCATTGTGCCTTTCGGGATGCTTAAATTGATGTTGCTGAGAACGGCCCGCGACTCGTTACTGTAACCGAAAGAGACTCCGCGAAGCTCTATGGCCTTCTCCAGCGGCTTGAGCTCAACAGCGCCCGGCTTCTCCAGCACCTCCGCGTGCTCGTCCATCACCTCCCATACGTGACGCGCCGCCGCCAGCGCCTGCTCCAGATTGTTGTGCAGACGCGAGAGCTTTCGCATAGGGTCATAGCTGCGGAAGAGAAAGATAAGGAAGGTCAGGAACTGCGCAGAGTTCATGCGCCCTACCATGATTTCGCGCTGGCCCAGATAGAGCAGCACTATGACTTCGAGCATGCCGATCATCTCTATGGTCGGCGGTGAAAGCGCGGCTATCTTGGCCGAGCGCAGGTTGGCCCGAACTATCTGCAATGCGACATCGCGAAAGCGGCTCTGCTCCCTCTCTTCCGCGCGATAGGCTTTGACAATCGCCTGGTTGGCCAGCGCCTCCTGTGCCGTGTCGGTCAAAAACTTGTTGCCTTCGTAGGCGTCGCGCGCAAGATTGCGAAGCGTTCGGCTAAAGCGCGCCGTCAGGTAAGCAATGATGGGCGTAATCATCATGGCCGCGACCGTCAGCCGCCAGCTATAGTAAAAGCTCGCCGCCAGGAAAAAGACCAGCATGAAGCTTTCGCGCAGCATGTCGCGCAGCGTGTTTGAGACGGCCTGCTCTATGGCGGCGGCGCTTGATACCAGCCGCGACACCAGATAATTCGTGCGGTGACGCTCAAAGAATGATGCCGATTGCGACAAAACGTGCCGGTACAGGTCCTGGCGCAGGTGCAGCACTGACGCCTGGCCCACGCGCGCCATCAGATAGGTGGAGAAGTACTCGGTTATTCCCTTCGAGACTGTAAAGATTATGAGAAGAATGCTGATGTTGCGCCACGCCCCGAGGCCCGAAGCAGGTATCAGTTTTTGCAGGCCGTAGAGCGTGGGCGTGCGCTGCCCTGTTTGTGAAAAAGCCTGATCGAAGATTGGAACGACTAGGGCATTGGTGGCGCTTTCAAGCACTCCGACCAGCAGCATGCAGATGGTCGCAAGTGTGAATATGCCCCAATGTGGCTTGAGGTATTTTAAAAGTCGCCGCAGATCGTGCATTTGTCACTCGCCGGCACCAGCGCCCGCGCGCTTTGTCGCCGGTAGCTCTCGGAAAGGGAGGACTGAAATCGATGCCCGCAATCAGTAAATCGAAATAGTACTTACCATAAGAGCATGGCGTCAAGGCAGAAGGCAAAAAGGAGTGAGAATCTCTCTTTTTCCTTTTGCGCTGGCTAATGCGCTATAATCCGCCGGTACTCGTGTGAAGATGAAGCCACGGCGCGGGCTGCCCGCGCCCTTTCGCGCTCTATTATTTTAGCCATTCCTTTCAATGAATGTTTTGACGGCAATAGACCATTACATTAAACTGCCCCTGTAACCTGTAGAGTAGAAGCTTTAGTCGTAGATTCTTTCGGCCCGAAAGGTGCTAGAGAAAGATTTGGAACAACAGACTGGTAACAAGTATAACGGCAGGCGTCTCTTAATCGTTGATGATGATTCGAGCATGCGGCTGCTGCTGGCGGAATATTTTCGGCGGCTCGGGTTTACGGTCGAGGAGAGAGAGAGCGGCGCGGAAGCGCTTGAGCCCGCGACCTCCGGCCGCTTCGACTGCTTTATCTTCGACGTGACGATGCCGGAGATGACCGGCCTTGAGCTTCTGCGCCGCGTGCGGGAGAGAGGCGTTCAGACGCCGGCCATGTTTTTGACGGCGCACGACGAGGTGGAAGCAAAGGTGGCCGGCTTTGAAGCTGGCGCGGACGATTATCTGGCAAAGCCCTTCAGCCCGCGCGAGCTTGAGTTGAGAGTCGAGGCGCTGCTTCGCCGCTCCGGTAACGCTCCGCAGGCGAGCGAGGGCGAGCGCATAGAAGTCGGCGACCTGGTGATAGACAAACGACGACACGAAGTCATACGACACGGCGAGCGCGTTGATTTGACGCCGCTTGAGTTTCAGATTCTGGAGCTTCTGGCATCGGAGCCGGGCCGCGCCTGGTCTCGCAACGCGCTCCTGGATCAGGTCTGGAGCACAGACTACGAAGGCTACCAGCGAAACATAGACCCGCACATCAATCGCTTGCGAAAGAAGATTGAAGAAGACCCGAAGAATCCGCGTTATGTGCTGACAGTGCGCGGCGTCGGGTATAAACTTAACGAGTCTCCCTGAAGCATAAACCTTTCCGCCGCATGCTGACCGAAACCGTCTCTTCTCAAGTTTTTCGGCCAGTGTGCGGCAGAAACTGAAAAACTGCCATGCCCCAAATTGCACGCCCCTCAATGCGCTACGCCCTGATGATGCTCTTTTTGCTCGTCGCTCCAATGCCTCTGTCCGAAGCCAGAGCGCAGAGCGGCGTGAGACCCGAAGCAAGACAGGTCGGCCCGCCGATTCGCATCACCTGGAAAGAGCAGCCGGGAGTTCAACGCTACCGATTGCAGATTGCCCGCGATACACAGTTCACAGACATAGTCTTCGACAGGCTGGTTTACGGCCACGAGCACACGGTCAACGATCTGCCGAATGGCCGCTACTACTGGCGCATAGCTCCCGCTCCTTCGGAGACGGGCCAGTACACGCAGCCGTCGGAGGTTCTGGTCGGCGGCTCTGCGACGAGGCAGGGGGACTCTTCGACTTATAACAGGCCGGACGATAGCCGCGCAGTCGTGGCTTCCGATGTAACGGGTTGGAGAACGGCCACGGGCAATATAGCTCAGCCCCTGGCTGCGCCTCTGCGCACGGGAGCCAGCCCGGATTTCTTAGGCGTCAACGAAGACGGAATGGTCTACGCGCTGGACGGCTCTAACGGCGTAGCGCTCTGGACTGCCAGGTTTCGCCCGCGCGCTCGTCGCGGCGAGCCTACCGGCAACGGAGGCGCACTGCCGGTCACGCCCATCATAGTACCCACGGGTCGCGGCAACTCAAACGTAGTCGTGGCATTCGAGGGCGGCGTGCGCGCTCTTGAAGGCGGAACGGGCCGTGAGCTTTGGAAACAGAGCGTGACGGGCAGGGCAGCGAGCGGCGCTGCCGCCGATTTGGACGGAGACGGCATGGCGGAAGTTTACGTAGTGAGTGACGGCACCCCTACGCTGACGGTGCTGGCGGGCGATACTGGCAAAGTGATGGCTCAATCCAGGCTGGATGCGAACGTCATCGGCGCGCCTTCCATCTTCAGGACTCAGGGTGTGCGCGGCGTCGTCATGGCTTCTGACGGCGGGGTGATTGAAGTCCGTAGCGGAAATGCGGAGCGCGCTCTTTCCATCAAGCTTGACGCACAGATGACCACGCCGCCGCTCTTCGTACAGGCAGCGGGCGGCGCGGCCGTGCTGATTGGCACAGACCGCGGCCTGATTGCGCTCAACGCCAACGACCTGAAGCCGCTCTGGCGAGTGGCCACGGACGAAGACGCGCCGCGCGGCACGCTGGCTTCGACAGACCTTGACGGAGACGGAGTGCCGGATGCCGTGATGGTGACAAAACGCGGGCGCACCGTCGCCGTCAATACGGCCAACGGAAAGATTATGTGGTATTCGACGGGCGCTACGGACGCCGGCTCCGCCACCTTCGCGGATTTGGACGGCGACGGCGCTCAGGATGTGATCGTGGCCGCAGGTCCGGCTTTCGCGGCCGGCTTTTCCGGTCGAAGCGGCGAGATGATTTGGAAAGCGGAAGACGAGAGCCGCCGAACTTCCACGGGCGCGGGCTCGCAGGGAGAGTCTATGCGGGGACTGGTTACGGTGCCGGTCAGCTCCGGCTCTACAGGCTATCTTATAGGGAGCGATGCCGCGCGCACGGGCCTGCGCGCAGTCAGTCTTCCCAGGGGGACGAGCCGCGCCAGCTCACGCTAGATGAGAAAGAAAGTTTCAGGAGATAATCGTTAATGCTCTGGGTGATTGCCGTTCTGCTCGCCGTAGCATGGTCTATAGGGATGCTGCTTCACAAGGGCGGCTTTATACACATACTGCTTCTATGCGCGATAGCGCTGATTGTCGTCCAACTGGTCGCAGGCAGACGCGCGGTAGGCTAACCGAAAAAGCTAAAACACGACATACACTAAACGACACGAAAAAGAGAGGCTTAAATCGGCCTTGCTCCCGTTTTCGTGTCGTTTCTGTCTTTCGAGGCTTCTACTTTCCCTTACTTCTGCAATCCGGGATTAGTTTCTATTGCCGAGCACATCGCGCAGCACACGATTGACGGCCTTCTGGGCGTTCTTGACTGTCTTATCGGTTGTGTTGTCGTTGTTTGAGTTGCGTCTAGCAGTGCGGTTGCTGTTCTGCTCGCGGTTGCCGGAGTTTCTGTTCGCGGTGCGGTTTGAGTTCCCAGTGCCCCTGTCACCGGAGTCGCCGGAATCGCCCGTGTTGGGTTTGCCCTTATTCTTGCTCTTGCCGTTTGAGCTGTTGTCTGTACCCTGGGAATCGGTCTGGGAAGTTTCGGTAGTAGTATTGGTGTTCTCAGTAGTGGTCGACGCGGTATTGGCCGTGTTGGCGTTGGCCTCGGTCTTTGTCTTCTTCGAGCAGCCTGCTACGGCCAGTGCGGCCACGATTATGAGTGCGAAAAGCTTTGCATGCTTCATTACTGATAATTCTCCTTAAAGATGGGGGTGTTCTTCATACAGGTCGTCCCTGCGGATTGCTGTGTACCTATAAGCGAAGTCCACGCGGAAATCAAGGGAAGATTTAACTAAAAACCCTCCGGTTTGAGCTGCCGCGGTCCCGAAAGTCGCGGGAATTCTGCCGGAAAAGATGAGGCTCGCCCTGCGCGCTTCACCTCTTCGGCCCTTGATTTAGCTTGATTCATGGCTCTTCCATCGGCAACAATGCCCGCGTGCGGCGCATCCATTGCAACAGCAGGGGCAATTTTGAGTGCGCTTAAAGCCCGGCTCTCCCGTTTCTGCTTTTACGCGAATGCCTGCGACGACAAACATCAGACAAAGGAGCAATCAAATGAATCATAGCTCTCCTTTACGCATCTCATATACGATTTTTGCAGCCCTGGTGGCTTTCGCCCTGGCTGCTTCCGCGCTGGCGCAGAGCGACGTACAGCGACAGACCATCGCCATCACCTATCCTCTGGATCAAACCGTCAACGTCAAGTTTCGAGGCACGACACGCCTGCCGCGTCTGAAGGGTGAGGCGAAGGTCAGGCGGCAGGGAAGACGCGGCACGCGCGTTGAGCTGAGCATTGAGAATCTGCCGCGAGCCATGGAACTTGGCGGAATCTATACGACCTACGTCGTGTGGGCCGTCTCGCCCGAAGGACGCGTGGATAACCTGGGCGAGATTAAACGAAGCGGAAGCCAGTTCATAGATTCCAAGCTGGACGTGACCACACCGCTTCAGACCTTCGCGCTGCTGGTCACAGCCGAGCCGCATTTCCTGGTGCGTATACCGTCGCGCATGGTCGTGCTCGAAAATCTCCCGCCCCTGAAGCCCGGCGATGCCGAAGTCGCCACGGTCAACGTCCAGTACATGGGCAACACCAGCGACTACTTCAAAGACGCACGCGTGCCAGATGTGGCTGACCCTGATTTTCTCAGGACTCCTACCACTTTGCTGGGCGCGCGGCAGGCCATACGCCTTGCACGCTACGCTGGTGCCGAACGCGACGCTACGGAAGAGCTGCGAGACGCGCAGGCACAGTTGGAGCTTGCCGAGAACGCGTGGAGGCTGAAGCAGCCGGAGGCGGAGATAGACGCCGCCGCGCGACAGGCTATCAGCCTGGGCGCTCGCGCCGAGGAGATGGCGGAAGCTCGAAAGGCCGCCAAGCAGCGCAGGGAAGAGATCGCCGAGCGGGACAGAGCCGTGCGCGAAGCGGAAGACAACGCGGCCACCGCCAACCAGCAGATTGCGGATATGAAGGCCGCGCTCGAACGTGAGCAAAGGGCGCGCGAGCTGGCGGAGCGCGACTCCGTCAACACTTCTCAGCAGCTGCGCGATGCTCGCTCGGAGATTGCGCGGCTCAGAGAAGAGCTGGCGCAGGTTCGTTCCGAAGGCGAGGATGCGAAGATAAAGCTGGCTCGTCTTGAAGGAGAGCGAAGCGCGGAGCAGCAGAGAACTCAGTCAGCCGAACGCGCAGACCAGCAGAGGGCCAACGCCGCTACGCTCAAGCAGTCGCTCGCAAGCTTTGGCTCTGTGCGCGAAACTCCTCGAGGGCTCGTGCTCACGTTGCCGGAATCAATCTGGACCGAGGCCCGCGCCAGCAGTCTTGCGCCCGCGGCCTCCGCCCGGCTTGAGCCGCTTGCCGCGCTGCTGGCAAACAATCCCGACTACCGCATAGTCATAGAAGCCTACACCGACAATCGCGGCAGTACTGAGACCCTTCAGCAATTGACGCAAGACCGTGCACGAATCCTGGCCGAGCAGTTCGTGAGCGCGGGCGTGGACAACGCACGCATAGAGGCCAACGGCCTCGGCCCGGCCCGGCCCGTCGCTTCAAACACGAAGAACGCAGGGCGGCTGCGCAACCGCCGCGTGGAGATCACGCTCGTCCCGGCGAGCGCTCCATCGCAAGCGAACATAAGCAGCAACTAGAAACAATGCGGAAGGCAGCAGTGATGAATTAAAAGAAATAACTCAAGGTTGAATCGTTTCTTCATTCATCGCTGCTGCACTCGGGCCCCTCTCGCATTGCCTTTATCATGTCTTTACTGGAAGTCCTACAGCTTATAGGTTACAGCATGGGGGCGGCGCTGCATCTTTGGATGGGCGGCCTGCTGTTGAAGCGGCGCAGCCATCTGGGAAAGATGGAGCGCGTGCTGTTGCTGCTCGCCATCTCAATCGGGGCGTGGCACGCGTCGAATCTAATCATCGCGCTGCATGCTTCGCTCGGTCTGGACGTGGGGCGATGGACACAGCTTCTGCGTCTCACGGATACGGTCGCGGTCATAAGCATCACGCTTTCCTACTCGTTCCTCCTGCACGTTCATCTTCACCTGTGGGCAGGCGCGCATAACCGCCCGCTGAAATTCAACGAGCGCGCGCGCGTTTATCTGACCTACACTCCCGCTGTCTTTCTCCTGGTGGCCGTGCCTAAGCTCTGGACGGGCGAATACCTTCCCATGATGCAGAAGCTGGAGACGCTGGTTCTGCCGTTCGTGCTGTGGGCCGGTTACGCGCTCTTGTTCGTGGCCGTCACGGATTTTCTAATCTCGCGCGTGGTAGAGTCTGCGAACGAGAGAAGCTCAATGCGCATGCTGGCCGCATCGTTTCTGGGTATAGCGGCGCTGCTGGTTGCAGCATACGGGTTCGGCGTGGGGCGCGGGACAACGCTCGGCCTTTATCTAAAGACCTTCGCCAATCTGGGCTCGCTTCTGCCATCGGCGCTTATAGCCTATTACATCTACCGCTATCGCTACCTAGAGCTGATTATCAAGGAGAGCCTGATAGTAGCCATCTTCGGGGCCGTCATGCTGGCGGTTTATCTCTTCGGGATACGCAGCTTCGGGACGTGGCTGGCGAGCACCTACGGCTTACGAGAGGGAACCGTAGAGGCTCTTTTGATTCTGGGACTGACGCTGATGGCCGCGCCCTTTCGCCGCTGGCTTGAGAACCGCTTTCATCAATTCTTCGAGCGCGAAGCCACGCTCTACAGGGACGTGGTCGCGCGCATAGGACAGCGCCTGGGCCACTATCGCAGCCTCCCGGAGCTGTTGCGCTTCGTGGAAGAGCGAGCCGCACAGGGCCTGGGCCTCACCCGGCTTAGCATCGTGGCCTCGGCTCAAAAAACATCAGACCCTAATAAAGAGGGCGATGCTTCAACCCGCGTTGACGAAGAAGATAAACAGTCCGGCGACGAGTGGATTGAGGAGTTGCTGGCGCTTGCTCGCGAGGGGCAACTCTCGCTGGTCGAAGATGCGGTGGCGCTCAGAGCGCGCGGCTATCAGTTGGCGTACGCCCTGCGCCGCGATGACAGAACTGTGGGACTGATGCTGGTGGACGCCCCCGCCGATGCGCTGACGCGCGACGTGCGTGCGGTGCTGGAAGTGCTGGCGGCGCAGGTGGCGATTGCTATAGAGGATTACTGGCTGCTGGAAGAGAACGTGCGGCTTGAGCGCAAGCTGGCGCACGGCGAGCGGCTGGCGGCGCTCGGGCGTATGGCCGCGACCGTGGCGCACGAAGTCAAGAATCCGCTTTCGGCCATCAAATCCATAGCGCAGGTGATGCGTGAAGACAAGCACCTGGCTGCGGAGTACGAGCGCGACCTGAGCCTGATTGTCGGCGAGACGGACAGGTTGAACCGCAGCGTGACTCAGCTCCTGAGCTTTGCGCGAACTGCTCCGCCCGATGCTGCTCCCGTACGTTTAGATGAAGCTGTGCGCGCCGTTCTGGAGCTTTTTCGAATGGAGGCGGGCGGGCGCGGCGTCAGGCTGGAATGGCACGCGATTACGGACGCAGAAATAGGAGGGGCGGAAGCTTCGGCTTTGAGGGATGCGCTCGCGAATCTTTTGACGAACGCCATGCAGGCAACTCCCGCGGGCGGGCAGGTCAGGGTAGAGGCCGGCAGAGCGGGCGAAGAGCTTTTGATAGAGGTCGTCGATAACGGGGCGGGAATCAAAGCAGAGCTTCGAGAGCGCATCTGGGAGCCATTCTTTACGACAAAGCAGCGCGGCACGGGGCTCGGGCTGGCCATCGTGAGGAAGCGCATGGAGGAGGTGGGAGGCAGTGCCGTTATGGTCTCGCCGCGCGAAGGCGAAGGCGCTCGCTTTCTCTTGCGCCTCCCGGTCAAAGCTCCATCAAACGTAGCTGCCGAACAAAGACCGCATCTGGTTGCTTAATGTCCTGGCATCATCTTTGCTAAACAGAGCCGCAGTGGCTGTACGACTAATGGATTTAGAGGAAGACATTGATGAGTGATTCATTGCGCCTGTTGATAGTGGATGACGAGGAGGCCGCGCGTTACGGAATGCGAAAGGCGCTCGCAGGCTTCGGCTACGAGATAGAAGAGGCGGGCTCTGTGGAGGCTGCGCGCGAGCAGATGAGGCGTGTGCGCGCAGACCTCATGCTGCTGGACGTGAATCTGCCGGGCGTGAGCGGCATAGAGTTCCTGCGGGAGCTGAAGGAAGAGAAGGGAGACGCGCCGCTTGTCATATTGATAACGGCACACGGCTCGGAGCGCATGGCCGTTGAGGCCATTAAGACCGGCGCTCATGATTATCTTTCCAAGCCTTTCGAGTTGGACGAGCTGCGGCTGGTCGTTAAGAACGCGCTGGAGACGGTTCGGCTCAGGCGGGAGAACCAGACGCTTCGCCGCCGGATAGAGATTGAAGGCGCAACGCGAGCCGGATTGATTGGCGCATCGAGCGCTATCGAGCGCGTGCGTTCCATCATAGAAAAGGTGGCGGAGACGGACGCCACTATTCTTGTGCGAGGCGAATCCGGCACCGGAAAAGAGCTGGTGGCGAGGGAGATTCACGAGCGCAGCAGCCTCAGGCGCAAAGGAAATTTCGTTGCCGTCAACTGCGCGGCGCTGCCTTCGGAGCTGATAGAATCGGAGCTTTTCGGCCATGAAAAGGGGGCTTTTACGGGCGCGGCCGCGCGCCGGCAGGGAAAGTTCGAGCAGGCTAACGGCGGCACGCTCTTTCTGGACGAGATAGGCGACATGAGCGCCAACGTGCAGGCAAAGCTTC
Source organism: Pyrinomonadaceae bacterium (assembly GCA_036389875.1). Lineage (GTDB taxonomy): Bacteria > Acidobacteriota > Blastocatellia > Pyrinomonadales > Pyrinomonadaceae > JACVRN01. Next base: position 1,664 of record DASVVZ010000528.1, on the reverse strand, counting down.
TTCGCGCACTCGAAGAGCGGCGCATCGAACGCCTTGGTGGAACCGACTCTATCCCCGTGGACGTTCGCATTGTCAGCGCCACCCACCGCCCTCTTGAGCAGGAGATTGCAGCGGGGAATTTCCGCGCAGACCTCTTCTATCGCCTGAGGGTTGTGACGGTTGACATAGCCCCTTTGCGTGAGCGGCGCGAAGACATTCCACTGCTTGCCAACACCTTCGCGCGGACGGCCGCAGAGCGCTACAACCTGCCCGTGCGCTCTATAGCGCAGGGTGCGCTACGCCGCCTGATTGAGTACAGCTGGCCCGGCAACGTGCGCGAGCTTAGAAACACCATCGAGCGCGCAATCATACTGGCCGAAGGTGAAGAACTGACAGCGCAAGACCTGCCCGAAGAGATTATAGGAAACGGTAAAACCCGTAAACAGAGCGACGCGGGCGGGGAAGATGACGCCCTTTCGGTTCCTTTCACGGCTGATTTCCGGGAGGACAGGCGCGAGTTCGAGCGCCGCTACATAGCGCGCTGCCTGGAAGAGACGGGCGGCAATGTCACGCGCGCCGCAGGCATACTGGGCATGCACAGGCAGTCTCTACAGCACAAGCTGCGCGAGCTTGGACTCGCACGCAGGTACGTATCCGTCGCCGCCGGAGAGCAGGATTAATCCGACACCTGGCACAAAATTCCAACAGCCCATCACAGCCGCAGACACCGAAGAGAGGCGCTGAGGGAGCGCAGAGAGCGAATCATCTCAACGCCCCTCAGCGTTTACAAGGCGTCTGCGGCTGTGAATATCAATCTTCCTTAATTTAGGTTAGAATCCAGCCACAGACCCATACAATCATTTTAAGTTTCAGCTTTTATGGAGGCCCGACATGGCAGAGACTCTGGCACAGGTTATTGACAAGCAGGAGGCGTTGGATGCTGCGAGCGATGCTTTGCAACCGGCGGTGACCAATCTTTTTAAGGCGGGAGGGGAAACGGGCCAGGCCGTCAAGAATTTTCTTCACGGCACATGGCTGGGCCACCCGCTCCATCCGGTCTTGACGGACATACCCGTGGGGGCCTGGACTACTGCTCTGGCGCTGGATGCCATAGAGGCCGTGAGCGGGCGCGAAGAATTCGGCTCAGCCGCAGATGCGGCCGTAGCCGTAGGGCTGGTGGGAGCCCTCGGCGCGGCGGCCACCGGCATCACGGACTGGTCTGAAACGGAAGGGCGTGGTCGAAAGGTGGGATTGGTTCACGCGATGCTGAACGTGGGCGCCACGACTCTTTACGCCAGTTCGTTAATCTGCCGCCGCCGCAACGCGCGCCGCGTAGGCGTGGGGCTTTCCATGCTTGGCTATCTCATCTCAGGCGCTTCAGCCTATCTTGGCGGACACCTTGTCTTCGGAGAGAAGATAGGCGTTGACCACACAGCGGGACAGCAATTCCCGAACGAGTACACGCCGGTCATGGCCGAAGCAGACCTTCAGGAGAACCATCTCACCCGCGTAGAGGTCAGAGGCGTTCCGATTCTTCTAGTCCGGCGCAATGGTCAAATCTCAGCAATGGCGGAAACCTGCTCGCATCTGGGCGGGCCTCTGGCGGAAGGCGAGCTTGTGGACAACACCGTGCGCTGCCCCTGGCACGGCTCGCGCTTCTCGCTCGAAAACGGAGCCGTTGTTGA